>CAYGGG010000008.1:0-22625 GCA_964349455.1 uncultured Muribaculaceae bacterium
GTATGTTTCACTAGCAGTGAAACTTGCATCTAGGTTGTTTTTTATCATAAATTCTAATTGACTTTCAATTTTTGAACTATAAAACGTATCATCATCATCTAGAAAAGCAATATAATCGCCACTTGAAGCCGCTATCCCTGTGTTTCTAGCGAGTGCTCCACCACCATTCTTGTCTCTTTTTATATATTTTATTTTGATATTATTATCATATTTCTGCATAAATGCTTCAGTCATTTTTCTATCTTCAGTATCATTGTTATTATCATCAACAATAATAATTTCTATATTCTTATATGTTTGATTTAGACACGATTTAATTGCACGATCTAACATGCCGACTCTTTTATATGTTGGAATTATAATCGATACTAACATACTACTTACCCACCTTCCTTATTTCATTATTGCTATTTTTATTCTTCCCACTAAATTAATTTCAGGAAAAAATCTTTTATACAAAAATATTAGCAAAATACTATTCATAATAAAAATTCCTGTCCCACATAAAAACCAAGCAATAAAATTTTGTTCAATGTAATTCTCATAAACATTATAAATATACAAATTTAACAATGAAATCAAACTTATTATCGTAATATGCTTTAATAATTGAATATAATAATACTTGATACTAATTTTTAAAAATCCTTTATAAATAATAAAAACTCGATAATTCAGATCAACTATGCAGGCAATGATGGTTGCTAATAGAACGCCTGAAATTCCATATTTCCTCACTAATAATAAGGTGATTGATAAATTTATTATACTTTCAACAATTGTTGCTAATCTTGTTTCTTTAAATAAGCCTGCCGCATTTACAAAAGAATTAATCGGGATTCTTACAATATGAAAAAAGAGAATGATTACAAACAATAGTGATGTGGTTCTGGAAACCAGCATGTTTTCCCCAACCCACAATTCAATAAATGGATTTAAAAAGAAGAATAAAGGAATACATATAATTATTGCAATTAAAAACATTGAGGAATTTAACTCATTGAAAAATTTGGTTCTTTTTTCTTGATTTACAATTAATAAATTACCAATTCCAGACGTTATTGAAGGCGTAATTTTTAAAACTAAGCGATTAATAAATATCATTATATAATTGTATACAGCATATATAGCAACAGTTGTGAGATTTACAAAAGCAGAAATAATAACTATATCAATATTGTTTGATACCAATGAACCAATTTTGTGTGGGATTATGCTTTTTATGTGCTTTGTAGCGCTATAATCTTTTATAGGTTCTTTAAAATTAATTTGCTTATATTCTTTTTTAGCTAAATACACTATTATTATATTGGATAATAATGATGTTATGATATGAGAAGATATAATTATTATTAAATCATAACCGAGTAATAGTAATGCTATTTCCATTGAAGTTCTGATTATTAAGAATGATTGCATTACAATATTTACTTTATAATTTTTTTGATCTGCTATAAACAAAATTCGATACGAAGCAAAGAAATAATTAATGATTTCCGAAACTAAAAAGATTATAAATGCAACCTGTAAATATGAATACTCAAAAAAATCTGTTTTTATAATTAAATTTAGATTAAACGAAAGTATAATCCCAATTATCAAAATAGCAAGTCCTATATATAAGAAAATTTTTGTGGCCCCGGAAAATATTTGACCGATTTTTTTGAAATTTTTCGATGAAAGAGGTTTAAAGTATTCATAAACAACTGCAGTTGAAAAACCACTTTCAGCTAAAGCTAGGTACACAAATAATTGTGTAAATAATTGGTATACCCCTTGTGTTTCAACTCCTAAGATTGAAATGAACAATTTTATTTTGAATAATCCAATTATTCCAATAACTATGTATGGTATAACAAAGGATAAATAATTCCAAACACTATTTTTTGTTCGCATAAAAACACTCTCTTATCATATTTTTTCCCTCTCCAATAGTATCATTAACAATTAAAAAGAAAGTAATTATAAACATGGGCATTAGTTGTGAATCATATGAAACACTTTCAAAAAAACCTAATAATACAAAATTAATTAACACTAAAATTGCTAATGTTGATTGAAAACGTTTTTGATAAAAAATATTATAAATTATTTTTAAAAAAATTGATAAAATTAATCCACAAAATGCGATCATCCCAAAAACACCAATTTCCACCCAAACATGTAAATAATTATTATGAGGATATCCCACGGAATTTTTCTCGAAAATATCATCTTCAAAATATGCTTCATAGCTTCCCAAACCGACCCCCAAATACATGTTTTCATTGATAACCTCACGAACTCTTGTTAAAAATAATTTTCTTGAATCACTAGAATAATCTTTATATTCATAATCAGTAATATTAGCTGATATGAAATTTTTAAAAAAAGAATTTTCAACTAAATATTCTGCTGATAATAAAAATACATTGTACGATGGGGAAATATATAAAAATGCGGTGATAATTAACAAAATATTAATCATTATTGTTTTCAACTTCTCTTTTTTAAAGATTAATACGTATATAACTATATATCCTAATATACCAATTAAGATAATATATGCAGATCTTGTAAATGATAGCGCGATGTTAATAGCGGCTAAAAATATGAGAAGGTTTAATAAATATCCGATCAACCTTTTTTTTATTATGTTGTATTTAATTTCAAAAAATAGTATTAAAATGACAATTAAATTCGCGAATGCCCCTAAATATATCGGATTAAAAAGGGTTGCCGAAATTCGCCCTTTTCCACCAGAATAATTATGCATTCCAGCTATATTTAGATTAATACCAAAAATATACATTATTATTCCAATAATAAAAACAATTCCAGCTGCTAAAAAAATTGTATAAAATATTTTTTTAATATTTTCATTAGAAAAATTGGTTGTAAATAATATGTTTGTAAAAATAATAAATGAAATGTACTTGAAAATTGAATATAATGTAACTATTTTATCGGCAGATACTATTAAAGATACACAAGACATTAAAATAAAAAGACAAGCCAATATATTGAATATATTAAATTTGAATATTATCTTTTCCTTTAGTATTATTTTTTGATGCCAAAAATATATTCCAAAGAAAATTGAAAACATAAATAATCTTGTTGGAATTATTCCAAATAATACTGAATAATTTTTCGGAATTACCAGCAAAAGGAAAAGTAAAACTAATAAGCTATTTATAAACCAGGTTGTTTTTAACATCATAACCTCCTACTTGAATAAATTATATATTAAGGCACAAAAATAATACGGTATAACAAATATTATCATTGAAATTGCTGATATTATGGTAATTTTAAATTCTCGTTTTATATTTAGAATAAATTGATATATCTTTATGATTGCTTTATAATGATCTCTTATCCTTAACTCCCTTGGAATATATCTAATTGCTGCTAAAATCAAATATTTCACTTCCTTTGTAATTTGATAATTCTTTTTATTTAAAGAATTAAATGCAGAAGTATAATTTGTTAATAAATCGTTGAATGTATTAATGCTTAAATTTTGCATAATTGATGTTGAATCGTCGCGAATTCTTCTGTAATAAACAATTTCATCTATAATAGTTATTTTATTTGCAATTTTAAATGCCATAATAGAAAAATAATTATCTTCATGAGTTGTTTTTTTTAAAAATCTAACATCTCTAATTGTTTTTCTTAAATACAACCGACCACAAACAGACATAGAACCCAATATTGAAATTCTTTCACTCAAATTAAAAGAACCCTCAGGTTTTAAATATTTTGCATCATTTGACTTCCATTTCTTTTGTGAATTAAAATAAATCGAATTGCCAATAATAATTTCTGATTTTGTTTTAATTGCGGAATTGTATAAATTCTCTAAAGCATTTTTTGCAATATAGTCGTCACTGTCGCAAAAAAAGATATATTCACCAACGGCTACATCAAGACCCTGATTTCTTGCCATTGAAAGACCTTCATTACTTTTTTTGATGATTTTAATATTATCAAAACTTGTCATATATCGCTTATATATTTTTTCGCTTTCATCTGTCGAACCGTCATCTATTATTATAATTTCATAGTTGTTTTTTTCAATGGTTTGATTTATTATTGAATCTAAACATTCTTCCAAATATAATTCTACATTATATACTGGAATTATTACTGATATTTTCTTCATATTTATACCTCACCACCTGCATAATTATATCATTTATAACATTCGCTTTCAAGTCAAAAGGACCTACAATAGTAGGTCCTTTTGTCTATTCACCCTATTTTTCTTTTTCTTTAAAGCCATTGTTGCTGTTGTAACTAATAAAATAAGCGTTGTTGAAGCAAAAATAATAGCTAAAAGATTATGATTTTCTTCTTGTTCATCTTTTATTTCAAAATTAAATCTTTGCATCGTATTTTCTTTTTGATCATATTGATAAATCCCCTTATTTCCAGTTTCAATATTAATACCATAAATTAAATAAAAATCTTGAAATTGATCATTTCGATAACCATTCACTTCATGTCCATCAATTGTCAACTTTACTTTTTGATAACCATCGGGAATTATTATATCTTCTGGAAATTCTAAATTAAAGAAAACAAATAATTTATTTTTAATTTCTCGATATTCAATTAAACTATCTAAAACAAAATATCTTAATTCTTCATCGCGAACAACTAATAAAGTTAAATCGTTTTTTTCATTAAAACAAGCCGGAATTTCTTCTTCTTTATACTCAATTGTTTTAATTAAAAATAATGATGGACATGTGATTTGATCTGTTTTTCTAATTAAATTATATTTTTGACCATCCACTTCAATTTCAATTGGATTTAATTCTTCAACTAAAGCATTAATAATATAAGTTCTTTGATTACCGTTTTGGGCGGTAACAATAATTTCAATTTTATTAAGCCCATCAACTACATCTATTTCACCAAGCCCCATGACACTTGCTTTAGCATCCTCTATTTCACCGATAATATTTATTTTAGTTGTTTCTGGTGCTAAAGTTACACTATATTCTAATGTTTCTTTTTCAAATTCAGGTTCTAATTGATAGTTTTCAATCGATAAACTTTTTAAAAAATTATTTTTACTATAAGTTGCTTCAAGTTCTGATTGCGTCATCACTGTTACTTTTGAACTACCATTCGTAACTGATAATTTATTTTCATCAATATCATAAACCGTTGAATTAGCAATGTAAATACTAGCTGAACCGCTTGTTCTCGCCACAAAATCAAATGTATATGAATCAGTTTTTGTTATTTTATTTATATCAGATGGTCCAAGAATACTAGTACCACCAGCACTACTATTAGTTAATCTTAATCTTGTTGTATCATACTTTAAATCAAATTCAAAGACCCCTAAATATGAATTTGATGAAACGGTCACAGTGGTTCGTAAAGTACTACCAACTAAAACAGTGCTTTTTGAATTGCTAATTGAAATCCTTGCTGTTGAAGCATTAATAGTTGGTATAAAAAGAAAAAATAAAATTATTATTAAAAATTTATATTTCATGTTTCACCTACGCTTCTAAAATTATTTTTCTGATTCTTAAAAAATCAATTAAACCAATTTTGTTATCATTATCCATATCGGCTGCTTTTAAGAAAACTTCTGATAAATCCGCATTTCCTAAAATAACATTTCTGATTCGAAGAAAATCAAGTAATCCAATTTGACCATTTCCGGTTACATCACCTTTAATGACTACTTGAAAAGTTGCTTCATCTTCACCATTAGTAATTGTAACAAAATCACCAGTTGCTAATTTTGCATTTGTTTTTGTTTTGCCATTAACATCTTTAACATTGATTATAACTGATAATGAATGTTCTTCAAATTTGTTTTTTAATTGATTTGTAGTCATATTTAACTTAATATTATCAAGAAATTGATCTTTTAAACTAATATCAGTTTTTGAAATTAATTCACGAACTGTTAAATTACCATTATCAATTCTAGTAATTTTTATATTATAAGTTCTTTTTGTACCATTTTCAGCTGTAACTACTACTTGATGATCAGTAATTTCTTCAGTTAAAGTAATCTCACCAGTTCCAGAAAGAGAAGCTGATGTTAAATAACGAATTGCTTTGATATTTATTTTTGATTTTGAAACAGATATCGCATACTGATATGTTTCTGGATGAAAATTAGCAATTAAGATATCATCAACTGATAGTGTTTTAAGCCAATTGTTTGGGCTTCCCGGATTTGGTAATTCGGTTTTATTGGGCATATTATTGTAGATTGGAATTTTAAAAACGAAAGCTTGATTTAATAAACTATTTCTTTGATAATTATTAAAAACCGTACTTGATTCACTAGATGGGGCCTGGATATTTTGCATATATTGATTATTATGATAAGTTGGCGTAACAACATTAAATTTTTGATAATATAAAGTACTTTGCCCCCGACCAATATAATTACTTACCATAAAACTAGCACCACCAACAATTGCTGCATAATCACTATTCCAATCCCTATTCTTAGCATATTTTAAAGCATTTTCAATAATAGCGGTTGTGGTAGCACCGGTTGCGCCAATATTATAAAAATTATAATATCCGACATAACCTGGATAAGTTCCAGAACTAATCACTGAACCATTTCGACCATGTTCTTGAATAACTCTAGCGGCTAAAAAATATGGACTAACATTATGAGTCTGTGCTGCAACCATAAAAATCTCAGCATAAGTCATATTTCTAGTAACATCAGCGGCCGTTCTTAAAGCTTTTCCTTCCATAAAAGAATTGTTTAGCATTGCTTGAACACCTGTTAAAGTATGATATCCTGGCATATAAGCTAAATCTTCAAACATAAAAATTCTTCGTTCATTAATGAAATTTCTTGGATCAATATAATAAGCAATTAATTCATCACTAGCGGCATACCAACTAGGTCCCCCACCTGAAAAGTTATTTCGAAAAAGATTAGTTTCATAATCATAACTTGCTAAATGTTTCCAACCATCATTGCTTGTTTGAACTAAACTTTTGCCCAAACTATTTTGACCATTAATTACATCTTGAAAATCTAAACCAGTATGATGTGGAACAAATACCCAATTTGGATATAAAGCTTGTAAGAGCGCAATTGAGTGCTGATATGATTCAGGAAAAGCTTGATTATATTCCGCTGGAATAATAGGTTCTACCTGAATAAGTGACGAACAAACATAGCCAATATTATTCTGATAATCAACTTGATACCACTTGTTATTGCAACCACCTTCGTCATTATGTTCACCCAAAATAATAACTTTGTAATTTTCCCTAAGTTGGAGGATTGCTGAATAACTTGTTCCCGGACCAGTGCGTAAATTTAAAGCAGCAGTTGTAACTGTCCCAATTAATGTTTCATTATTCGCTTTAATGAAAATTGGCATAGTAAAAAGAACAAAGATTAAGATAAATATTTTGACATTTTTCATTTTACCACCCACATTTCATCATTATTAATTCTATTATACCAAAAATTAGTCATAAAGCGAAATTGAATTAATTTTGTTTGACATTTGTTATGCATTTTCATAAAAAAAAGACTTATTAGTCTTTTTTGATTTGGCACATAACTTCATCAACAAAATTATCTGATCTTTTTTCTATTCCTTCGCCTACTTCATAACGAATAAATTGAATTACTTTTGCTTCTTTTAAGTATTCTTTTACTGTTTGGTCAGAATTCTTAACAAATTCTTGTTCTTCTAAACAAATTTCTTTAAAATATTTTTGAATTCGCCCCTCAACCATTTTTTCGGCAATTTCTAAAGGTTTTCCTTCACTAATTGCTTGTTCTTTTAAAATTGCTTGTTCTTTTTCAATTAAAGAATCATCAACATCTTCTCTTCTAACATATAAAGGTTTCATTGCGGCAATATGCATTGCAATATCTTTAGCCTTTTCTTCACTACCATTTTCAACTAAAGTTAAAACAGCAATTTTACCACCCATATGAATATAGCTACCAAATTGTTGATTATTTTCTTTTTCAATTAATTGAAAACGTCGAAAACTAATTTTTTCACCAATTTTAGCAGTCTTTGCAACGATTAAATCATTTAATGATTCTTCATTGTATTTTAGAATTAACGCCTGTTCAATATCTTCAAAATCACAATTAATGACTGTTTTGGCGATAATTACTGCTAGTTCTTGAAATTCTTTATTTATAGCAACAAAATCAGTTTCACAATTTAGTTCAACTAAAACTGCTTTTGTATTATCAACAAAAATAGTTGCAATTCCTTCTGCCGCAATTCTTTCTGATTTACTAGCAACTTTTAAAATTCCTTTTTCTCTTAACCAATCAACTGATTCTTCAATATTCCCATCATTTGCTTCTAATGCTTTTTTACAATCAAGCATCCCCGCTCCAGTTTTTTCTCTTAATTCTTTTACTAATCCTGCACTTATCATATTGCCTCCTATTTTAAAGCCTTTAATAATTCTTCTTTTTTCATTAAAGAATAACCTTTTATTTCTTTGGCTTTAGCCTTTTCTTTTAATTTTGCTAAAGTTAAAGTTGAAAGATCTTCTTTTTTTGGTTTCTCAACTTTTTTTGGTGTTTCTTTTTTTACTGGTTTAACAACTGCTGTTTTTGGTTTTGTTTCCTTTGCAGTTGCTGTTTTTGGTTTTGTTTCCTTTACAGTTGCTGTTTTTGGTTTTGTTTCTTTTTTTATAACGGTTGATTTTTTCGTTTTTACTTCTTCAACAACTGGTTTTTCTACTTTTACTTCATCAATAACTGGTTTTTTTACTTTTACTTCTTCAACAACTGGGATGACCATTTTTTCTTCTTTAGATTCTTCATTAACAAACTTTTCACGAACTAATCTTTTTGCATCTTGATTAAAATGCCTTGGGCTTTCATGCCTTGGTTTGTCATTTCTTGGCTTATCGTATCTTGGTTTACGATCTTCATCAAATTCTCTTAATTCTTTTCTTTTTACTGTTTCAACAGCTTTCTTCATAATCTCTTCAGCATTATTTTCAATTGATTCATCAACTTGACCAAACTCAATCATTTGGCCACCAGTTACTGAATTAATCGCATTAGCCATTATCGCTGTAATTAACTTAACAGCTCTGATTGCATCATCATTCCCTGGGATTATATAATCAACTAAATCTGGATCACAATTAGTATCAACAATTCCAATAATTGGTATTTTTAATTTTCTTGCCTCTTTAACCGCAATTAATTCACTTGTTGGATCAACCACAAATAAAACACTTGGCAGTTTTTGCATTTCACGAATACCTTCTAAAACTTTAATTAGTTTTTGATACTCTTTTCGAAGTCCAATCACTTCTTTTTTAGGTAACACTTCAAATGTTCCATCTTTTTCCATTTTTTCAAGATCCTCTAATCTTCTAATTTGCTTACGAATTGTTTTTAAATTAGTTAAAGTTCCCCCTAACCACCTCTCACAAACAAAATATGAATTAGAACGAGTTGCTTCATCTCTTATTGCTTGACTAGCTTGTTTTCTAGTCCCTACAAATAAGACCTTCCCGCCTTCTTCAGTCATTTTTGCAACTAACGCATAGGCTTCTTCAATTCTTTCTGCTGTTTGTTGCAAATCAATTATATAAATTCCATCTCTGGCAGTATGAATATACTCTTTCATTTTTGGGTTCCATCTTTTCGTTTGATGTCCAAAATGAACCCCCGATTCTAATAAAAAATTCATTGACACAACGGTCATAATATCTCCTCCTTTTGTTTTTTCCGCCGATGCTTCATCTTTAAAAAACCACTCAAATGAGCACTAGGCCTTTTAAATCGACATCGTGTGTTTTTTGAAGCCATTAATAGTTTATCACATAAACATTTTGGTTGCAATAAAAAAAGGAACATTTTGTTCCTTATATAAATTTAATTGTAATAAAAGTATAATTTTCAATTTTAGTGGCACCAACATACATTCTTTTTAAAGAATCATCTCGTTCTAAAATAATATTAAAAGAACCATAGCCATCATCAAAATCATAACTTTCAAAAACTTTCCAGCCCAAGTTTAGCACTTCATCATATAACCAACTACGAACATCTTCAACATCAGTAGAAGTATAAATACCAACACTATAGATCGATGGTTGTTCGGTTGGGGCACCCATGATTGTTTCATTCTTTTGTTCAAAAAACTGTAAATGTCCTCCAGCAATTGGTGCATTAGCGCCACTCATTAAACTTCTTTGTTCAGTTGTTAAATCAACCAATTCTTCCGTAATTTTATTATAAAGACTTACCTCTTCCTCTACTTCTTCTTCAATTTGATCCGGTTTAGGCAATCCTTTTTCAACTTGCCAAGTTCCTTCATCATCATTACTCTTCCAAGTCCCCTTAGCAGTAACTTTATCTCCTTCAAACTCGATTACACCCTCATATTCAATTTGATCATCATCAGTTTTGAACAAACCATTTAAATTGTATTTTTTATCAATTTCAACTTTACTTGTACCAAGTTCGGAAACAACATTGCGTTTTTCGTCTAATTCAAAAACAAACTCTAATTCTAAATCAGTTTTTTCGCTTATATACGTTGCATAATAAGTTCCTTTTAAATTTTTTTGTTCAAATTCCTTGTCACTCAAAACATTGCTAAAACAACCGGTCATTACAAATAACAAACATAAAATAATTAATTTTTTCATTTTTCCTCCTAATTCACATCATCTGGCGTATTGCCATTAAAACTATTATTATCTAACTCTGGACTTGAATCTTCACTGATACTGATTGCACCACCACCATAAACCGCCTTATTTTTAATAAAGTAATTGTTTTTTACCACTGGATTAGACATGCCGATTAATAATCCGCCCCCAAATGTTCCGGCTTTATTATTTTCAAATGAATTACTATCAATCGTTACAAGCCCTTGTGATGATACATGAATGCCACCACCACTCATTAGTGATTCATTATCAATAAACTCATTATTACTAATTTCTGAATTTGACAAATGAACATAAATGCCACCACCATAAGTAGCTTGATTGCTAACAAAAATATTACCCATGATTGTTGGTGATGTCGTTGCTGTCAATGATCCAATTATCAATCCACCACCATGCGAATAATCACCACCTGTAATAGTAAACCCCGCCAATACTGCTTCGCTTGTTTCGCCTTTATCAATTCTGACAACAGGTCCACTACCGGTCCCTTTGATAATATGATTTTCAGCAACTAATTCACCGGCAAATCCGCCATATAATTTTATGTTTTTGCCCATAAAATCAATATCTTCATTATAAGTACCCTCAGCTACCCAAATTTCATCACCTTCTTCAGCACTTTCAATTGCCGCTTGAATTGTTTGATAATCTTCGGGAACATTTATCATTTTCCCTTCTTTTTTTTCTTCTTCAATGGGTGGTTTTGTTTCCTCTTGTTGCTTTTCTTCAACCTTTTCACCAAAACATCCGGTCAATACTAAACTAAACAATAATAAATAGAATCCTTTTCTCATATTTCCTCCTTTTTTGATTCTTCTTCCGATATTAATTCAGTTTGATATAAATTATAGTAAATCGGACTTGTTTTTAATAAATGATTGTGACTGCCCTCACCAACTATTTCACCATCATCAACCAAAAAAATTCGATCACAGTTTTTAATTGTTGAAAGGCGATGTGCAATTATTATAATCGTATTTTTATCCTTCAAATTAAATATGGCTTCTTGGATATGTGCCTGGGTGATGTTGTCTAGGGCGCTTGTTGCTTCATCAAATAAAATGATTTCTGACTTTTTAATTAACGCTCTTGCAATCGCTAATCGCTGCCTTTGGCCTCCCGATAATGTCAAGCCGCCTTCTCCAACTAGTGTATCATATTTTTCAGGAAGAGTCATTATAAAATCATGAATATGTGCTAGTTTACACACTCTTATCATTTCTTTTTCGCTTAAATTTGATTTAACGATTTTTAAATTTTCGCGAATTGTAAAATTAAAAATATATGGATTTTGTGAAATAACAGCAATGTTTTGTCTTAAAGCATTACGGTCTAATTGGTTTATATTTATATCATCTAATAATATTTCCCCCGATTGAATATTATATAATTTTGAAATCAAACTGAAAATGGTACTTTTGCCACTACCACTCTTTCCAACAAAACCAATTATTTCATTTTCTTTAATTTTAAAATTTAAATTCTTAATTATATAATTATCATCACTATAAGCAAATGACACGTTTTTAAATTGGATATTTCCTTTTAGCTGCTTAACCCGCCGTTTACCAAATGTTTCCTTTTTATAATTATCACTATCAATTATTTCAAAAACCCGACCAGCCGACAAATTAAAATCTTCAAATGTTTCTAATAAACTAGTAATTGTTGATAATAAACTATAAACCCGCCCCTGATACATTACCAAAACAACAAACCCAGCAATTGTAAGCATTTCATTTTCAATTAGAAAAACTCCTAAAATAACAAACGAAAAGGTAAATAGCGCTCTAATTGAATCTTTTAAAAAATTGTATTTTCGACTAACATTTGACATTTCATAACGTTTATAATTTAATTGTCTTAATATTGTAAAAACGGATGAAATAAAATTATCATAAATGTTTAGTAATTTGATATCTTTAAGTCCACGAATCAGTTCCGCTATCAAACCCGTGCTTTTTTCATTTATTTCACGATATAGTCTATCTTGCTCATAAAACTTCTCAATTCTCTTTTTTTCAATAAAATATAAAATAGTCATTGTGATTATGAAAAAAACAAACATTTTATCACTAACAATGTATATTGCAATTAATATTCCAATGTTTCCCAATAATTCAGTCATATAAAAAGCAACATCATCAAATACTCTCGTAACATCAGCAGAATCCCTATTTAGACGAGTAATAAAAACACCTGAAGAGTGTTTATCAATTACCTCTGATTCTAGCTTTACTGTTTCATTTGCGATTGCATGTTGCAAATCTAATTTTGTTTCCCGGAAAAAGACTTGGACTAATTTTTGATTAAAAAAACTTATCGCCCCACGAAATATTTCAACACCAAACACAATTGCCGAAAATATTATTAATAATTTGAAATTTCCGCCTGTTAAATTAATGAGTACTTGGGCGGTTATAATTGGAATAACAACACTTATACCACTTAAAAAAGCCGAAAAAATAATATAATAAATTAAATTTTTCTTATATTTTTTAGCATACTGCCATGTCTTTTTTAAATTAATAATTGTTTCTTTTTTAATAACTGATTTCATATCTACCTCAAGGTAATTATAGCATAAAAAAAACTAGTAAACTAGTTTTATATCATATATTTTACATGTTTTTTGCTTTTTGATAATTATCAACAACCATTTTTTCTGCTTGTTCAGCAAGTAAATTAACTCGATTAAGAATTCCATCTGTAGTTATTATTCCTTCGTAAACCTGTCCAGCTTGGCTGACATACTGTCTTGTATCTGAATTATAATCATAAGTTTTTGAACCAAAACCAAATCTAGATGTTTTTACTAAGGATGCTTCAACAATTTTATCTTCTTCAACGATTCCTTGTTTATTATAAAAAATGATTCTCATATCTTCTTGGGTTTGTTCTTGATTTTTCATTCTTATAATTGTTCTTAATCTTTTATAATCATCATTTCTATCTTCGATTGCTCGATATAAAAATTCTGCCTTAAGCTCCATTTTTTCATCTTTACGAGTATCAACGATTGTTAATTCTGCTGGTTTCCAAAGGTCGGGGACTTCATCAAACGTATCCCTAATCTTATGAGTTGCATGATCTCCTAAATTTACCAATTTAACAGTATTAGTGCAATTCCAATCAGCACTATAATCAATTGCTTCTGACAAAATAATTTGTGTTTCGTTTTCAAATATAATTTTCATTTTTCCCTCCATTACTCATTATTATATACTTTTCTAAATAAAAAATCAATCTAATTCTTATTTCATATAGTGACGAAAATATTATCATAAAAAACTGATTTATTTTATAATGCTAAGTAAAAGTGGTAATGGGATTTTCATTATAATTGATAAAACAATCTCTTATCTTTTAATCCCGCCAACGGTATTATCCTGAGTATTTAAAGTTTGTTCTTTTGTATACCTATAAGCATCATTTAGTTCCCTTTGGGCATCCTCTAAATCAATTTTTAATTGTTCAATTGAAGGAACTTTTCCGTCTTCTGTTCTAGCATATTTGCTTTCAAACGCTTGTTGATAAATCCAAGTATTTCTTTCTTTCCCCCACAACAATTTTGATTCAAGATTACTTGCTACCCGTAATAATGACATTTGTCTTTCCTCAGTTATCAAATTATTTTCTGCCAATACACATCTAAGCTCTGCTCTATTTAAAGCATCTTGCACTGATAATTGTTGATGATTAGCACTTAATTTCTCTAGTTTTTTTATTTTAAATGTTGCATATACTCTTTCGATTAGGGCGATATTTCGATTGTTTAAAACACTTGCTAAATCTTTTTCACTACTAGTTGCAGAATTTTGCAAATTTGTTTGATATTCTTTAGTATATTGATCTAACAATTGCATTTTTCCCTTTTCAAAATCCCACATATTTGCTGTAAAAACTTGAATAATAAAATTTATATCAACCCCCACGTGCAATATGCTATCATATTCTTCGCTACTTTTTAAAATCATATACGATACCTCCCTATAACTTCTATTATACCCTTTTTTTAAAAATAAATCAAAATTATTAAACTATTTTGCATTTTAAAAAAACAAGATTTTTTATAAAAAAAACTAGATTACTAGTTTAAATTTATTGGAGCGGATGATGAGAATCGAACTCACGCAGTCAGCTTGGAAGGCTGAGGTTCTACCACTAAACTACATCCGCAAAATAATTACATACTTAATTATACATAATTATTATTTTTTGTCAATTGCCGGGAATAACAATCCGAAAACTTCTTGCGCCTGAACCACCATTATCAGCTGCAAAAGCAAAAATTCCTGAACTAGTTGTTAAAGTATAGTCACCACCTCTAATAACCCACGATTTATTATCATCATGAGGCATCATCGCATAATTTTCATACCAATTATAGCTTTCTCCCATTGCATCACCTAAATGACTTCGTTCAAATGAATCATCATCTAAACTATAATCGTATACATCCACTTGATCAATAAATGTTTGATTTGTTAACTCAGTTGTAAAACCAGACGATAATCCCATAATCGAGCCATCTTGATTTGCTAAAGCCCCTAACACTCGCTCCCAAGTACCACCACTCATATCATATACACCATAAACATTACCAGTTGTACTCGCTTTTCCACCATTAGTTGAATAATATGGGTCACACTCCTCAGTAGCTTCACTACTTCTTTCTAAATAAGCACATCCAGTAATATAATCTTGATTTGGATTAATCCAAATCTCTTTATGACCATATTTTGAATGACTTAAATAAGCAATTGCCCCCCACTCTAAATTACGCATCATTCTTGATTCGCCGGTAATTCCATAATCATTAATTCCAATTAATTTAGCGGCATCATATTGATTTTTGGCTACCAAATCAATTAACATTGTTTGATTTCCTAAAATAGTTGGTACATACCTATTTCCAGTTGTTGAAAATTTACCAACCCAAAATCCATCTAAACTATCATTGACTGTAAAAGCAGGATGAGTAAGCCATTCCTCAACTCCGTATTCGCTGTCTTTTTCAAACTTAATATCAATTGTTCGATTAGTAAGTGATATTTTTTCGGAATTAAATAATTTGTAGCGATATCTTGGAATCCATACAAAATGAGCCATAATATCATTATCATCGATCATTACATTAGTTACATCTAAATATAGATCGCGTTTTTGAGGATAGATTAAAACAACATTTGCCCATTGCTTTTGATTATAATCATACCATTCTTCGGTTGGACTAATTGTAATCCACCCACCATTATAAATAACTGGAATCATTGCTCCCATTAGTTTGGGCTGGGTTGCACCACTTTGATCAATAAAATTAATCTCTTCAATTATCTCTTCACAAAACCTTGGATCAACTATTTCAAATTGAAACTCTTCATCATAGACAACTTTAATCATTTGTTGATAATCAAATTTTTCTTTTGTCGTGCCGTCATATAAATAATCACCTAAATAACCCTCATATATTAAATCTTGTAATTCAATACAATAAACATTCCCCTCAACTTTTGGATATTGATATGGATTATCACTTAAATATTTTTTGGTTTGATCAAAAATAATGATTTGATTAGCCGCATCAATTTTCTGCCCGGTTCTTCTAATATGTTCAATTGTCGTTGGGAAAAAGATCAAGTACAAAATCGCAATTAAAGCAATTACGGTTAATAATTCAATTAATGTAAACCCCTTGTTCATTTAATCACTCCTCTGATATCGTAATTCTAAATCCACTTGTTATATTACCTGGACTATAATTAAAACTAAAAATTCCTGGATTATTAATATTTCCGCCTCTTAAAAAGAAAGAATTCTGATGATATATAAACTCTTGATCATTACTAAACCAATTTCTTGTTTCACTCGTTGCATCTCCTAAAACTCTTCTTTGATAAGCATCACTATCATTATAAGTGGTTCCAAATAGGTATAAATTAAGATATTTTTTTTCAATTTGATTAATTTCACTAAAAGTAGATTCGGCCACATCAATTAAAACGCCACTTAATTCAAGCATTACCCCCATAACTGATTCATATGAACCACCACTCATATCATAAACACCATATACATTGCCAGTTGTACTAGCTTTTAATCCATTTTCACTATCAAATTGATTACAGGTTGCCGTTGAACCAGGATTGGCTGTATTTCCCGCGCATCCTGTTAAATAACCACTATTTGGATTTGACCATATTTCTACTTCATTCCCATAAATTGAATTAGCTAAATATACAACCGCACCCCACTCAGTGTTTTTACTAATTCTTGTATTTAATAAATCAAAATTTAATTGAAAATTACCAATTGCCGTATAATGATCGGCGATATATTGATTTCTTAACATTGCACTATTTTCTAAAACAGTTACAATAGAATTCGTCCCGGTGGTTGTAAATTTACCAAACCAAAAACCTGTTAACTCTTTACTACCAAATGAAAATGCTGGGTGCGTATGCCATTTGCCGTTTTCTTCATTTGTTGCCTTAACACTTCGAATGTTTTCAAAACGAACTGAAATACTTTCCTCAGCAATTAAAGATGATTCAACATTAAATAATTGATATCTAAATCTTGGAATCCAAACAAAATGACCTAAAATATCTTCTTCATCAATCAAACCCGTATAATCACCTTGGTAAGAACTATAGCTTTCATCTGTTACTAAAACAGCATTCGCCCATTGTTTTATTTCATAATCATACCATTGTTCTGAAATATCAGCCTTGATTATGCCAGTTACATCAAACTTAATTGGAATTAAATTATCTTTTATAACTGGCCTTTCCGCCCCACTATCATCATGATAAAAATCAACCCCACTTTTTGGTTGACAACCACTATTAACCATGACACTTATTTGTTTGTTTTTTAATACTTTTACTTCCAAAATATCCGTTTCAACATAATACTTACTATCTTGAATAAAACCTAAAATTAAATACTCTTCTTCAATTAAATCATTAACTAATAAACAATATATATCACCTTCATATAAAGAATATGAATTTGGTTTTTGTTCAATATATAACTTAACTACTTCACTAACAACTTCATTTGAAACTTGTTCAATTTCTTTTTCTTGTTCATTAAACAAATGAATAATCGTTGGAACAACAATTACAATTAACATTCCAAGCAAACCAATAATTGCTAACATCTCAACTAAACTTAGTCCCCTTTTATTCATCATATCACTTCCTAGTATTATTATATACCATAATTAAAAGAAAAGTAAAGAAAAAACAACATTAGTTGCTTTTAATCTTTACTTCTTCTTTGCCTTTATACTTACCACAAGCAAGACACACGCGGTGAGGTCTTTTAATTGCACCACATTTTTCACATTTCGTTACTTGATTAACTTCTAGCTTATAATGAGTGCGACGTTTTCTTTTTCGCGTCTTACTTGTTTTTTGTTTTGGTACAGCCATCTTTCCACCTCTCTCTTGACATAACTAGTTCATTTTCCCACAAAATTGAAAAAATATCAAGTATTTTTTTTATTTTTGGCATTTTTCACAAAAATAAGTTCCTCGTCCGCCTACTTTAATTTTCGTGATTGGATGGTTACACTTTAAACAAGGATCACCTTTTTTACTATGAACAAGTAATTCGTTTTGAAAAAGACCAGTTACCCCTTCTTCCGGTGTATAAGTTTTAATTGTTGAGCCACCTAATGCAATTGCTTTATTTAAAACCTTTTGCGTATTTTTTATTACATTTTTAATTTCCACATCAGTTAAAGAATTGGTTTTGCGAATGGGACTTATTTTGCTTAAAAATAAAACTTCATCAGCATAAATATTCCCCAAGCCAACAAAAATAGTTTGATCAAGCAAAGAGGATTTAATTGCAATTGATTTAGACTGATATTTCTTCTTTAAATAACTAAAATTAATTTGATCTGGTTCTGGTCCTAGTGTTTTTAATTTGCAATTTTCTAAATTATTCTTATCAATTAAATAAATGCGACCAAATTTGCGACTATCTTGATATCTAAATTCAGTATCATCATCTAACAAAAAAGCAACGTGTTCATGTTTGTTTACTACTTCTCCTTTTTTACGAAAAATATACTTGCCTTCCATTCTTAAATGACTTAACATGTAATAATCATCTAGTTCAAACAATAGCCACTTGCCACGTCTTTTAATATCATTGATTTTTTGATTTTTGATTTTTCGAACAAATTCTTGATTATCATCAGCAATTGTCTTATTAAAAAAAATATTAACATCTTTAATTGTTTTATTTAAAACTCTTTTTTTTAAAACATTTCTGACTGTTTCTACTTCTGGTAACTCTGGCATAACTCACCTCACAATCAATTTAATAATTAACAAATGAATTGGATAAAAAAGATAGAAATAGTGCTTATTTATTTGATAATTAACAGGTTTATTAAAAATATACAAAATAGGAATTACTAACAAAGCAAATATTTGCAATAATTCTAATGTAAATCCAATATAAATAACTGTCATTAAGAACATAACCCCATAAAAAATATACAATTGTTTTAATCCATGGAATGAAAAGAGATATACTAATAAAACACCATATAAACCATATTCAATTCCTAGATAGTGATTTATAATCACTAAAAATATTAAATATATTATTTGGTTTAAATATTGACCTTTTAAAAATATAAGAACTAATCCAAATAGTAAAGTAAAAAAAATATTTAATTTACTAGTATTAAAAAGAATCATATATATTGGTTGCGAAACCATCCCATAAACAAATAATCTCACGATATATTTTTTAATATTACTGGTTATCATTGCCCCTTGCGCTATTTGGTGACAAAAAAGCGGGAAAGCAAGCCTTCCAACTATTCGAAAACTATACATGGTCGGGAAAAAGAAAAGACCAATATGATCAATTATCATTGCTAAAACAGCTATAATTTTTAAATTATCATTTTTATTCATTGGTAACTCTTATTTTTTTAAGTCCTCCCATATAATTATATAACACTTCCGGGACATTAACTGAACCATCTTCATTTAAATTATTTTCGATAAATGCAATCAACATTCTTGGTGGCGCGACAACTGTGTTATTTAAGGTATGGGCATAATATTTTTTATCATTTTCCTTTATTTTAATATTTAGCCTTCTTGCTTGTGCATCAGTTAAATTTGAACAACTACCAACTTCAAAATATTTTTGTTGTCTTGGACTCCAGGCCTCAATATCAATACTTTTATATTTTAAATCAGCCAAATCACCAGAACAACATTCAAATGTTCTTACTGGAATGTTTAGCTGTTGAAAAAATTCGATTGTTGCTCCAAACATCATTGAAAACCATTTATCACTTTCATTTGGATGACAAATAACAATCATTTCTTGTTTTTCAAATTGATGAATCCGATAAATCCCTCTTTCTTCAATTCCGTGAGCACCCTTTTCTTTTCGAAAACATGGAGAATATGAAGTATATTTAAAAGGAAATTTTTCAATTTCATTAATTGTATCTTTAAACATACTAATCATTGAATGTTCACTTGTACCAATTAAATACAAATCTTCATTTTCAATTTTATACATCATTGCATCACGCTCAGCAAATGACATAACGCCATCAACCACTTCACCTCTAATCATAAAAGGCGGAATACAATATGTAAACCCTTTGTCAATCATGAAATCTCGTGCATAAGTTAAAATTGCTGAGTGTAATCTGGCCACATCACCAATTAGATAATAGAAACCATGACCGGCAACTTTTCTAGCCGCTTCTAAATCAATTCCCTTTAAATTTTCCAACATTTCAACATGATATGGGACATCAAAATGATAATTTGGTTTTTGACCATACTCATTTAACTGAACATTTTCTGAATCATCTTTCCCAATTGGAACATCATCAGCAATAATATTTGGAATTTGCATCATCATTTCTTTAATTTGCGTTTCTAAATTTATTTCTTGTTTTTCCAATTCAGTAATTTCTTCTTTAATCTTTTCCATTTCCAATTTAATTACTTCAACTTCTTTTTGTTTTTTATCTCTCATTAAAGACCCTATTTCGGCACTTTTTTGATTTCTTGTATTTCTCAATTGATCGCTTTTTTGTTTTAAATCACGAAATTTTTAAAATAAATAAAAAACTTGATCAACTAATATTAATTTTTGATGTTGAAATTTTTTTTCAATATTTAGTTTTACTTTTTCTTTATTTTCTCTTATTAAATTTATATCAATCATAAATCCTCCTTAAATGTGAATATATCACTATTTAGATATCGTGTCAAATACTTTATTTAGCCGTATACCAGTCACTTCCTTCAGCAATATCTGCTTTTAATGGGACCTTTAATCCAACGCAGTTTTCCATTGCTTGTTTAATAATTTTTTTAACCATTTCTTTTTCCTCTTTTACAACATCAAATACTAATTCATCATGAACTTGTAAAATCATTTTGCTTTTTAAATTAAGTTCATTAAATTTTTGATCAATCTTAATCATTGCCATCTTTAAAATATCAGCGCTTGTTCCTTGAATTGGTGTATTTAAGGCGATTCGTTCTCCTTGTTTACGAATCATGTAATTTTTATTAGCTAATTCATCAATTTTCCGTTTCCGCTTAAAAATTGTTAAAACATATCCCTTATCAGTCGCTTCTTTAATTGTCTCTTCCATATATGCTTTTATTCCGGGATAAGTTCTAAAATAATTTTCAATAAATTCTCTTGCTTCAGTCATGCTGATTTTTAAATTTTCCGCTAAACCGTATTCGCTCATTCCATAAATGATTCCAAAATTAATTGCTTTGGCAACTCGTCTTTGATTGGTATTGATAATTTCTACGTTAAAAATGTCTTGAGCGGTTTTAGTATGAATATCTTGATTATTTTTAAATGCTTCAATTAATGATTCGACATTAGCCATGTGTGCTAAAACGCGAAGTTCAATTTGTGAATAATCAACACTAATTAAAATATGTTTTTGACTTGCTTTGAAAGCTTTTCTAATTAACCTTCCATATTCATAACGAATTGGAATATTTTGTAAATTAGGTGATACCGATGATAAACGGCCAGTTCTTGTTAAGGTTTGATTATAAATGGTGTGGATTTTTTGATTGTTGATAGTACTAATCAATCCTTCAATATATGTACTGTATAACTTTGTTAAAATTCGATATTCTAATAATTTATCAATGATTGGATGTTTTCCTTGTAGAGATTCTAAAACATCGCTAGCGGTCGAAAAACCGGTTTTGGTCTTCTTGCCCCGTTTTAAACCGAGTTTTTCAAAAATAATTGGTCCAAGTTGTTTTGGTGATGATATGTTAAACTTCTCACCTGCTAAGCTGTATATTTCTTCACTTAACAAATCAATTTTAATTTTTATTTCTTCGCCCATTTCTGCTAATACACCTTGATCAACACAGACTCCTTCAAATTCCATATTTCCTAGTATTTTAGTTAATGGGAAATCAATTTCATGAAAAAGTTCTAACATTTGTTCTTCTTTTAGTTTTTGTTCAAATTGTTTTTTAGTTTGATAAATAAATTTAGCTTTTTCAATACTACTTTGCATATCATTATTATTTTCATTTATTTGATAGTTAAACTGTTTTGCTAAATAAGCAATATCTTCTTTTATATTATATTCTAGTAAATAAGCAGCAATTAAGGTATCAAAAACGACTTGATCTAATTCAAAATTAATCCTTTTTAATGCAACATAAGCTCTTTTATAATCATAGGTATACATTTTCATTTTTAATTTTTGCATTGCTTCAATTATTAATTCTTTTTTAAGATAAAAAGCATCTTCTTCATTATAGATAGCAAGCCCAACGATACTGGCCTGGTGGTAGTTTGTTTGATCTAATTCAAGAAAAAAAGCAAATTCTTTTTTTAAATTTATTTCTGATATATTATTTATTTCTTTGATTTTTTCTTTTTTTTTTTCTTTT
>CAYGGG010000009.1:0-20748 GCA_964349455.1 uncultured Muribaculaceae bacterium
TGATATTACACTTAAAGTATAAAATAAATTAACTCTTTTGTCAAACTTTTTTTCTTTACTTTACAAAAAAAAAGACTTAAAATCTTTTAAAACCATAAACTTAATTTAATCAAAAATTATTCTAATTAAACTTTCTAACACCTTTTCGACCGCCCCTAAACCGATTATCACGATTACTAGCATCTCTAAACTGATTACTTTTTTGACCTCGATTAATTCCTTTCGGCATAATAATAAAATTCTCCATTGGATAACCGTGACCTTCAACTGCTAAAATCGTTTGACTAATCGTTTTTTCAATTCCTAAAAATGTTTCCTTTTCATCAAAAGCACACAAAGAAATCGCAATTCCTTCAAGGCCCGCTCTTCCTGTTCTTCCAATTCGATGAACATAAGTTTCAACATTTTCTGGCATCTCATAATTAATAACATGCGATAACTTATCAATATCAATACCTCTTGCTGCAATATCAGTTGCCACCAATACCTTATTAAAACCACTTTTAAACTGCTGTAAAGCAGCAACGCGAGCACTTTGTGATTTATTACCATGAATAATCCCACTTTCAATTCCATGTCTTTGTAAAATCTCACCCAACTTATTAGCACCATGCTTAGTTCTAACAAAAATTAAAGCTGATTTAATCTCATCACAACTTAAAATTTCCAACAACAACTTAGATTTATTAACCTTATCAACAAAATAAACTGACTGATTGATTGAATCAACCGTCATTTCAGAATTAACTTTAATTGTTTCATAATCAACTAAAAATTCGCCCGCTATTCGCTTCACAGCTGTTGTTATTGTTGCCGAAAGCATAATCGTTTGTCTTTTTTTGGGCATAAACTCAACAATTCTTCGAACATCATGAATAAATCCCATATCAAGCATTGTATCAGCTTCATCTAAAACAAACGTTTCAACATTATCAAGCTGCACATACCCCTGTTTTATTAAATCAAGTAACCTTCCTGGTGTTGCCACCAAAAAATCAACCCCTTTTCTTAAAACAGCAACTTGTGAACTTTGATTAACGCCACCAAAAATAACACTACTTTTCAAACTAGTATTAATTGCATAACTACGAAAATTATCACGCACTTGAAGTGCTAATTCTCTTGTTGGAACAAGCACTAAAACCTTAATATTACGATCACGATGATTAATAAACTTTTGGATTAGGGGGAGGGCAAAAGCGGCTGTTTTACCAGTTCCCGTTTGCGCCCCAGCCAAAACATCGCGCCCCTTCATAATAATAGGGATCGCCTTTTCTTGAATCAAAGAAGGCATTTCATAGCCCTCTAACTCAATTGCTTTTAAAATCTTTTCGTCTAGATTTAAGTCTTTAAATGTCATCACATTTCCTCTTTTCAAAAAAAAAATAGATAAAACTATTTTTTCATTAATTTATAATTAACTCTTAAAATAAAATCGTGTTTTAATCTAAAATGAATATTATAATTAGGGATCCTACACTTTTATTACTTTACTAGTTCCATCCAATATAACAATTCGCTTCTCTTATAATTAATCATCCCTTCAACTAAATTGAATGGGCTTGATAACTATAACACACTTCCAACACAATAGCAAGTTTTTAATCAATTCTCCAAATTACTATCAATTTCCGTTTCATTAGTTAAGCGCAATACATTATTCTTTTTCTTTTGATTGTAAAGCCTTCTTAACGACAACCATGACAACTACTACACTGTCGACAATTAATACCATAAGATAATTTTAAAATTTTAAGCGGGAAATCCATCTTTGTTTGTTTTTCTATACGTGGTTTTTCATAAAGATTTTTAATTTTTTTTAAATTTTCATTTAATACTTGCAAATCATTTTTTATTTCAACACTTTTAATCATTTGGCACCTCCTAAAAAAATTATAACAAACTGTACTTTTTTGTCAACACTTTTTTTAGGCCTTATAAATCAAGGGTTTAAAGCGGTTTTTTGCTGTACTCTTTTTTTACATTAAATAATTATTTTAATTACCGCTCATTTCTTTTTCTTCACTAAAGTCTTTGCTTTATTTAACAAACTCACATTTTTACTCTCAACTAAACAACCATCCTGATCAAAATAATCATCAACAACATCAATCTTTTCTTTATCACTATTATCAAGTATTTTTCTTGCTACAAAAAGATCATTTTCATCAACATACACATTATCATATAACAAAGGAATACAAGTATTTCCCTTAATACTTTCACAAACCCCATACTTAATTCCTTCTTTAGTTAAGGTCGATAAAATTATTCTTTTCCCATCAAAAACAAAATCAATACTCTTATATGTTGGATCTAAAAAACTCCTTGCAGCATCATTATAAAGGTGACCATTTCTAACTTCAACTAATCCAAAATCTTCTTTTCTTTGCGGCGATGACTTTTTCTTATATTTAACAAAGAAATTTTTCCCGTTGAAATTTGGTTGCCATCGATTAATATCACCACTAATCACTTCAAAATGTTCATATAAATCATTACTATTTAACTCAACCATCTCAAGTACTTCGCGAACTCTTTTATTCAAAGGAACAATCATTTTTTCTTTTTCTTGATTCTCAAAAATCATAATTTCTAATAATTTATCATATTGCCACGAAACTACTTTTTTTCGTTTGACCAAAACATTTCCTGACTCATCAATAACAATAATTTCTTTTTCATCATAATCAATTTTTTTATCTAAAACATACCTAAATGAACTAAGCTTATTCACCTCTTTTATATCACAAAACTCAACCCCATTGCCAAGAATATCAAATAGGTCTGGTAACGTAGAAGCGCCCGTTGCCTTGTAAAGCTTAGAACAATCATTTCCAATTATTGGTTTAATTTCTTCATACGCCTTATCAGGATGTTGACCGTTCAAGCTAGGTCCATAATAATCTGTTTTCATCATTTGATCGATGCTTACAAAAAATTCTTTCAAAACTCTATCTGAGGTCAAATAAACATTCGCTTTTACAATAAAACATTTACTATCATCAAAATTTAAAACATCTTCCTTATTACAAGTTGTTTTAAAAAAACTACCTCTTTCCCTTTTTAAATCGACAATTAATCCTTTTTGATTGTCCTCCTCTTCAAAAACATAAGCTTTCGGACTATCAGGTTTATCATCAGTTAAAGGCGTAATTTTTTGATACAAATTATCTAACATTTTTTCGGTCTCAATTCTTACCGGTTTTAATCGGATTAAAGAAGCTCTATGGAAACTAAGACCGGCATTTTTTACAGTTATTCTTGATAATCCTTTTTTACCATCTTCAGTAGTTATAGCATAATAATTTGCTTCCTTGGCTTCAAATTGATCTTCCCCTTTTAAAACATTTTTTTTGTCATACTGACATGGAATTAGCTCAGAAAATTTCAAAACTTTAACAGTTGAATCAGTATCTTCATAATAATCTCCAAGCAAAGCCGCTAATCCATAACAAACCTTATTTCCACTCTTTTTTCTAATTTCAACAAATGGTTGATTTTCCATAATAGTAAAATCACGATATTGACAAGGAATTAATTCTTCTAATTCATTTTTTCCATAATCATCTTGTACCCTTACATAAGCTCCTGTTAAATTTTCACCATCAATATTTTTCGAATACTTAACAAGTTGAATCGGGATAGGATAAATACTAAACTGACCGAGTCCAATCTTATCATCAAAACCAGGCGCTGGTGCTTCATAATAACGTGCCCCATAAGACATAGCGCCTAAAAAAGTATACTCTGGATCCAACGTTCCCATAATATCATCTCTAAACTTACCCTGTAGTTTTACCCCGTTTTCATTTCGAAAAAGATCAATACCACTACCAGTTCTTTTAATTTGTTCAGCTTTTCCAAACGGATACACAATTGAATAACCCCATCCTGTCTTCCCCTCAACAATCCCCCATTGCTCCTGTCCATCAATCTCTTTTTTAACACTAAAACAATCTCCATTTTCAGATGGTTGTGCTAGAAAATCAACATCAATCACATCAGGAATGACAAAAATTATTTCCCCCTCCCAAAAAACATGTTGGTTTCCATCATCTGCTTTACAAACATAATATTGTTTTGATTTTGAAAAAAACAACTCCGGTAATTCCTTTTCAATTATTTCTTCATAGACAAAGGGCAAACGAACATTTAACGCTTGATCAATAATTCCGTATTTATATTCCCCTTCGACCATTTTCTTTTTTACAACATACTCTACTTTTTCCATTTTTCCTCCTATACCCCATTCTTAATCTTTCTTTCCAAACAATAAATTATTTTGTTTTTTTCATTTTCCCCAGAACATAACCATTTAATACTAGATTAATATCTCTTCTCGCTTCTTCTAAGCATGATTGATTTTTTCTTAAAGTTGCCATGACAATATTATGATGTAAAATAGTCATTATTAAAACAATATCTTGATCAGTCGTCCCTAATCGACACATTGCACTCATTAATTCATCATATTCATTCTCATTATCATAGTAATAACTCGGATCAGCCGCTTTTAATGTTTTCATATCTGTATATATTTCCAATAACCGCAAATATAATCGAGCTTCTTCACCACTTTTCATTGAAAAGCCCTCAATTTCATTTGCTTCTTTTAATTCATGATCTAAAACCATCATAATTGCCTCTACTTCCAAACTAGAAATCTTTAATTCGCTAAGCCTTGCTTTAATTGCTTCAAATTCGACACTATCATTATAGCGATATTGTGGTTGAAACTTTTTCTCTCTCGTTAGCCATCTTAATACCCCAATCAAATAATCTAACAATTGCTCCTCATTCATTTTTCTAATTTCCATAATTCCACTCCTTTAATTTTATAAATATTATAAAACAAAAACTTTAAAAAGTAATTTTTTTCCTTCGTTTTTGCTTTCTTCGATCAATTTTTTCAATTCCTTCAAGATAACTGTACTTACTATCATTAAAATTTAAATACTCAGAAATTAAATTTTTACACCGCTTAGAAACCTGATCTAATCTCCCCACTTTACCATTATCAATAACTAAAGGAACTACAAATCTTTTTTTACAGTCAACCGACACACTATAATATTGATTACTTTTTTCATCACTGCGACATAACTTATCAGCATTTACAAAAACAAGCCATTTGTCGCGTATTTCCTGATCACTTAAAAACAAATCAATTGCTTCTTTTTCTGACATAGTATATAAACTAGCAAAATCAATTTTTTTATCCAATAACTCTCTTAAACAATCAGCAATAAATTGCATCATGAACTTGTCCTCATTTTTTTGCAGAGCAATTCCATAATAAAAAACTCCTTCAAAAAACTTGTCAGCAATTTTCAAATCACCAAAACCAATTTCCAATTCATTATCCTCATTATTTAAAACAACAATATCATCATATATTTCTTTAATATCTTCTAATTGCCAAAACTGATGCCAAATAAGGCCGGTGTGTAACACACCCTCTAACCGATCAACACATATTTTCGGTTTTTTATTTTCAACAATTGAATATCTTTCAATATCAATCACATCTTCTAATAAAACGTGATCTTCTTTTAACAAATTAAGAATTTCAAGACTATTAAGCAACACCTCTTTAATATTTATTTCAGCACTCTCTTGATTAATATAATCTTCTAACAAATAATCAACACAATGACTAAAGATTGGTGTTCCCGAGTCATGAAAAAGAGCTGCTAATGTTTGCTTCTTATCCCCCGTAAAATGCCATGTCATCAGAGCACAAGCAACACAATGATCTAATCTTGAATACCAATAACGACAATTATATAAATTAGTATAGTCACTTCCACAAAACTGGCCGATTGTTGCTAATCGCTGCATCATCTTTGTCTCAATATATTTATCCAAAAATGTAGGATAATCATGACAAAGGATTTGATAATACTTTTCTAGTTCTTCTCTTCCTGTCATTTTATCCCCCTTCAAAAAAGATTTAAAAAATCATCGTTTTTTCTGATCTAAGTCACTGCTACAATATTTTTCTTCTTCTTTCTCAAATCGATAATTAAGAGGCAATACTATTTCAGTAATCTCATATTCAGGCATATTAGGTTGCTCTGGAATAAAACCATCACTAATTTCAGTTTCAACCGTTGCCACCATTAAATTATTAGTCATCAAATCTTTGTCACTTGCATAACAAAGCGTTACTTCATCTTTGGCAATACTCTTTAAAAATTGCATTCTTTCGATCCCATTTTCCAAAACATCTTTGACATTAGCACCATTCTCAAGCCAATTCATTTGCTTCAAAATTTCATCATCAATTCCCTTCGTTCTCGCCCACAAAATAAAATCACGATAAAACGCAAACTCTTTTTTCAACTCAAGAAAGAACGTTTCTTTAAATTTTTTTTCCTTATCTTTATCCGCACCAAACACCACCACTGTATCTTTCCATGCCTTGTCAATAAATTCTTCTAAAGATTTCATCAAACACCTCTTCTTTTTTTTCTTGCAATATCTAACACATTATTTTCAATTAAAAACTGACGACAATCATCATCAACATAATTAATCACTGATTCTTTTTCAACACCACCTGTTAAACATTTTTCAGCAAAAGATTGATACCATCTTTGGTAAGATGAATTCTCTTTTTCATCAAATTCAATTCCATATTCTTCAGCCATCATCAACAATTCTTTTAATTTTTGATTAGCTAAATCCAATTCAACCGGATAAGATCCTAACATATAACAGGCCATTTGATAATCCTTAATCGATTCACTCAAATCACGAATGTGTAAAAACAAATCTAACTCACTTAATTTCTCATTCTTTTCTTCTAACAATCTTTCTAACATAAAAACCTCCCCAAATAATTGGTCTTATAATACCACAAATAAAAAAAAAAGCAAGAAGCTATTTAGAATAATTTTTTTCACTTTTGCTTAATATTTGTCGAATTGATTTTAACCGATCTAAAAAATCATTATTAAAAAAACTTAACCTTCTTGCATAAGAAAACTTTTCGCCAGGTGCCAATTGCTTAATTTTTCCTAACTCTAAATTTTCTTCCATTTGATTAAACAACTCTGGTTCTCCATACCAGGGCTCGAGGCATAAAAAATGATCAATATCAGCCGACCAAAGCAGTAAATTATCGGCTTCAATATTATACCGCAGCTTTTCTTCATCTTTTTTTAATAAAGTTACCTTATTTGCTTTAATATCTTCAATTATTACTGCCTGTCCATCAGCAAACATTTCCCGTTTTAGCCCAATTACACCATCTTTACATACCATTTCCTGTAAACCAGTTTCAGTTTGATAACTCAATAGTACCTCATCTTTATTATCAAGTTTTAACCGATAATCTTCAATATTTCCTTCAACCTTAAATCCAGGATGATCACCAATATTAAAGGGCAGGTTTATTTTTCCGGTATTCTTAACATCATAATTAACAATAACACCAGTTGGGGTCAATTGATAAGCTAAAACAATTTCAAAATCAAATGGATATATTTTTTTTGTTTCATCATTACTCTTAAAAAACAAAATACAAGCCTCATCACTTTTTTCTAAAACAGTAAAAACTGAATTTCGTAAAAAACCATGTTGCTTCATTTCATAAAATTGATCTTCAAAAAAATAACCCGTTACCTTACCATCATAAACTTTACCATTTATTACATATTGATTATTTTTTTTCACTATTTTTTTTGCATAGAAATTTGATCTAAAGTTTGCAATGGTCCCGTAATCGGAAACAGAATTGGTGCCGGTTGTGGAACATCACCCGGTTTTTGAACTAGATTAGGCCATTTGCCACTTTCATTTTGCCACAAGTATTCTTCATTATCTATCAAAACACTAGTAAGACAACCACCATTTAAATTGACAGTCATTTCAACATTATTTTTAACTAGTTTTATTTCCATACCTATATTTCAGCAATCATTACTGTATAATTTTTGCCGTACTCCTTTGCACATTTTGGACAAGTGGTATACCATGTAAACATTCTTTTCATTTGATATCCCTTTTGCTCAATCACTTCACCAAAATCTTTCATCCAACGGCCCATTTCCTTAAAATCTCCTTCATAAACGCGACTATAAAAATTACCACGCAAAATAACATTTTCCATTGTCGGAATTTCTTTACTCACTTCTAACAACAACTCCATTTTCCATTTTGAAAGATGATTTGACAAAGAAATCATCGCTTCTGTTTTTGCATCAAATTTTTCAGCTTCAGCAACTAATTTTGTCATCGTTTTTCCGAATCCAAATGGAATATAAAAAAATGTCTTCACTTCTCCTTTAATAAATCGCTTATCCTCCCACTTAAACAAAACATCATGCCATGGTTTAGAATCAAAAACTGGACAACATTTCTCTAACATAAAAACCTCCTAATCTAATTATAACAAAAAAACTATCCAAAAGGATAGTTTATTTAATGTTATTAAATGCTTCTAAAATTTCTTCTTGATTTTCTGGTTCACCAATAAAAATCAACACGAAATTATCTTTTAGATTAGCAGGTACCACCATTGTTGAGCCAGAAATAGTCATCGTTCCCGTTTCGCTAATTTCCTCTAAAACAAATGAACCATTTTCATAAATATGTAATTCAAAACCACTAAGCTTGTCTTCTAATTCATAAGCAACCCCAGCAACAAATCCATCAACCACCGAATTAAGGATTCTTTTTTCAATAAAATCAATTGATTTATCTGCTAACGCTTCTTCAAAGCTAATAAATACATTCTCATTTATTACCTCAACCGCTGATTTATTATCAAGAATTTCAAACTCAACTTTTGAATTATTACTATCTTTTGCAAAACAACCGGTTAATAATAAAACAACAAAAATAATAACAATTTTTTTCACTTCTTCACCTTCCATTATCTATCATAACATAAAAAAACCAATAAATTGGTTATTTAATATTATTAAAAGCCTCAATAATTGCTTCGCGCTCTTCAACACTTTCATAAAGCACCAAAACAAAATTTTTATTAGTAATTGCTGTAAGAACCTCGCCCGTATCTGGATTGACATACTTACCAGTTTCTACGATATTAGCAAGTTCCAAAGAACCATCTACAAATATTAGCAATTCAAAATTAGGATAATAATCATCTTTTTGATCATACAAATAGGCCTCTTTCAAATCACCTGTTTTGGGAACAATTGTCGTAAGTATTTTATAATAAACTCCGCTTTCACTTAATCCTCGTTCAAAAAGACTAACCGGCAAACCACTAACTTCTTCATTATTTAACTCTTGATCTTCCTTTGGAATATCATCGGTTTTTGCAAAGCATCCCGTTAATAATAAAACAACTAACAACCCCAACCATAATCGCATTTAATCACCTCTTATTATAAAAATATCACAAAATTAGCTTTTTTTCAACAACTTCTTTTTCACATCAGGCCAGCCAATTGCTCTTTCAACGCCTTCCTTTTTTAAAAATTCACTACTTAAATTTTCATTATGATAAGAAGAATACAAAATTTTTCGCCGCGCTCTTTTTAAATTTTCAATTCGATCATCAATTTTAGCATAACAATTTAATATAATTTTATTACCAACAAACACAAAATTTCTTTGATCTAAAAAAGGAAAATGTTCTTGCAAATAATTATATTTATGTAACATAATAATTCCTGATTCACGCACTCTTTCTTTAATAATATAAGAAGTTCCAATAAAAATTTCAAACATTTCGTTTAACTCTTCTAAAGTTTCAACCACATATGGTTCTAATTGACAATAATCATAAAAATTTCTTGCCATGAAATAATCAAAAAAATCTTCTTTTAAATCATCAGGTACCAAATCTTGCATATAATACTTAGGAACATCATCTTCATCATAATTAGTTCCCAAAAACTCATTAATCATTCCCATAAAACCACCTCTGCACATCACATCGTCCATATCAACCATAATCATTTTTTTCATAATTCCTCCAATTGCATTATATTCTAACATAAAATTCAAAAAAAATACATCAAAAAAGAATATAGATAACTATATCCTATTATTAATAGTCTCTTGCAACACATCTAACTGATGTTGTGCTAGTTTTTAAATGATTAGAAACACCGCCAGTCGTACTATAAAATGTATAAGCTCTTGTCGAATCCCCTAATATTTCATTACTTGCTCGAAACCAAGCCCCGCCAGACGTTGCGAAATCTGAATTCCAAAGGTACATCCCGTTTTTACGTGATTGCCTTATTTCATCCAACGTTGGTAATCGCCAATCACTTCTACCGCCAAATGTTAGTCCATCACAATGACTTACCGCTGTTGTATAGTTTGCTGATGAAAGTCGCCTCGAGGTCCAATATAAACCTGTATTAAAGTCGAAAGCAACATCATTAGTAACCGTCCAATTCCAACCGTCAGTTTGCGCCGGACAAGTCGTTACATATGCCGGAGCTCCTCCGTTCCAATTAATTGCCCCTGTATTTGATGCCTGTTGCCTACTGCAAGCATAAGGAAGACCTGTACTATATGTAGGTGTCGGTACCAACTTTAATGGTGTTGGTAAATCTCTTAGAAATGGATAACCGTCATTAACACCCTCATCAATCGCCCATCTATTACTAAAATCCCAAGAAAAATACGTTGTCTGTTGTTTCATTTGTGCCGTTGTTCTTGGACTACTATTTCCAATATCCGATCTTCCTGAATTTTCACTATCATAATAATTATTTAAAGATAAAAACTCGCGATCACTACCTTCCTCAAAAGCAATCATTCCCATATGAAACTCCTCAGTATCTCCGTGATCAACATAAACAATCGGCCCCGATGAATAACTCCCTATAACACTTGCTGCCAATCCATCACTTTCAAAGAACTCATTAAACTCAGCATACCCAAACAATCCACCAGCACCATTAGTAGAAACAACATATGCTCTCGAATAGCTATTTTGAACAATTGTTGTTAAATCAGCACTGTAGCCACCACCAATCAATCCACCAGCACTTCCCCTATTCCCCCATGGTCCAGAAGGAAATGCCGCTTTTACAAACCCAGTTGTAAACGTTTGATTCATTCTAATTCCGTCTTGAACCCAACCGATTAACCCACCAATTAAGAAATGCCCTCTAACATCAACATTTTGTGCTGAACAATTAGTAATATTTGTTGGTGAAAGTCCTACATCATCAACCACCTCACCAACCAAAGCTCCCAACTTCGAAATTCCTCTAATTCTCGCACCATAAACATGCACATCACTAACTTTTGTATTATAAATAATTCCAGCCAGCGCCCCACCACTACGACTAACATTTATCACTTTCGGATTTATAAATACTATATTTCGGACCTCACCTTCGATGACTCTACTAAAGAATCCACATCCATACCCGTGAGCTGGATTACAATCATTAATATCCAACCCCACAATCGCAAATCCACCACCATCAAATGTTCCTTCTTCCAAAGTAATTGGTTCAAAATCATCATCTAAAGTAACCCCCTTTACTTGAACATATTTTTTATCATCACCACCAACATAGATATCTTCCCAATCAGTTCCGCCACCAAACGTATTCGAACCGCCATCATTAATGTTTAGAATATCATCGACACTTGCAATTGGAATAAAATCCTCATTATTTATCAAATCATCAATTTCTGCGTCAGAATAAGTTTCTCCGATATACTGATTTTTCAAGCATCTAATTGGATAAGCATCCCCTACACTAATCGCCCAATTACCACGATAGATATCGCTTCCGGCAGCATAAATATTTCTGTTAAAAAAATGATCGGCTGGAAAAGTCATTAATGTTGATGAGAAAAATATTGCATCCATTCCTAAATAATCATATAACTCAAGATCAACTCGGTATTGACCAGCCGGTTTTGCATTAAAACCCGAACTACCACAATTTTCATCATAAGTTGTAAACAAACTCGCACTTCCAACTAAGTCATCCGTTATTATACTACTAATTCTTTTCGCTTTACAATCAAACACAAAATAACCGGGTTCGACCTCATCTAAATTCCAAGGCCAAGGCCCCTCTGCATCAAGAGCATCCATTATGTCACTTGCCGTAGCATTATATGGAATTGGATCTGTCGTGTACATTGTATCACAACCATAAACCCCTGATTCCCCTATATTCAATCTAAATGTACCCCCCGTTGCCTCACGTAGATCAATTGTCTTAACTCCATCACAAAAAGATCCACTATCGAAACTAGCATCTTTTAACTTATCACCTTCATTAGTACCACGAGCGTGAGTAGTAGTTATATCAAATGGGAAATCAGTTTCACAACTACCCGAGGTACAAACACTTCTTTCTAAAACTGTCCAATCATGATGACTTGGTAATAACCATCCCGGTGGACAAATTCCTTCAACAAAATCGCTCCCATCGCTAACATCATAGACGACATAATTTGTCGCTTGAGCCCAAGTATATAATCCCCCGAACTCATCACAACGAGCGGGATTATCGTCGTAACAATATTTTTGGATCACATTTAAATCATTTTGGCCTACTCCTCCATCAATTCTTGTTCCAACATTAAGATTTTCAGCAAACCAACATTGATCACCTATTTCAACAAGATTATATGTTTGCCCACCATACGTTACCGACGTTTCACCCCCACAAGGTCCTGTAATAACTCCTACTTCGCTTGGCAAATTACACTCACCATCATATGGAATTGCTGAATTAATATCTTTTTCGTCACGATCTTTTGTAATACACCAATCGTCATTATTAATTGCTATTTCAATGTCACCATCGTCATATACTCGAAGTATCCCATCTTTTGGCCCCCTGCCACTAAAAACTAATGGTTCTCCTTCTTCTTGATTCCAATCAACAAAAACATAGTCCATTGCCAATGGATTTCCCTTTATATGACTTTCCATATATTGATTTTCAACTGTTTTAATAAGTCCTCTTGCCGTTGCTTCAAAAGCACCTTTCCTTGCTTCTGAAATAACGTTTAAAACAATGGGCATTGCAATTAATAAAATAATTGCTAGAATTACAATTACTGCTAGTAATTCAATTAACGTAAATCCTTTCCTCATGCTTCCTCCCTCTATTCTCTTTCATCATACCACACATATATTAATTAATCAACATACTCAATTATTAATCCTTCTAATTCAAAAAATAATTCATCAAACTTAATTTCTACTTTTCTTAAATCATCATCAAATGTCATTTCCATTTCACCAGAATAACTCTCTTCATCTAATTCAAACAAAATATTATACTTCTTAATCAACAACTCCTTAACATGGTCAGTTGTTTCACTAATTAATATCCCTTCATCAACTAATTGCTTTAAAAACAATCGATTAAACCGTAACCAATTTTCATCAATTTCTTGACTCTTTTCAACAAAATCATTAACAACTGTCACTAAAACTCGTTCCTCTAAGCCAACATCAAGATAGTAAATATAAATCTTTTCTTCATCCCATTTTTTTTCATCAATGACTTCTTTTTCTGGTTCTTTTTCATCAATAATTCTTAAATTACGCTCGGCCCTTGGCATAAAAATTAATAACACAATCGCAAATCCAATTGCATATAAACCTAATTTTATCATCGCTCGATATCTTTTATCCTGCCAATATTGATAAATTTTTTTTAATTTTTCATTCATAAATCACCTCAAAATTTTCCCGATCACTTTGCCCTGATTAGCAAGGCCTCTAACATAATCAAGCGCACTCATTCTTTTGCCCCCTTCAGGTTGAACCTCTATAAAAACAATCTCGCGATTTGAAGCCTTCACTCCAAATCCATCTTCATAAATAGCTGTTATTTCTCCAGGAAGCGCAGTTTCCAAAAAATTGTCGCTAATTCTTGCTTTAAACACTTTTAATCTTTGATCATCTACCAAACAATATCCACCAGGAACATCAGCTAAACCACGAATTCGATTAAACACTTGCTTGGCACTTTTTGTCAAATCAAGTTTTTCATCTTCTTTTTTAATCGTAAAAGCAAGCGTTGCTTCGGCATGGTTTTGTGTTTCAAAAGAAACTTTTTGTTCAAGAATGGCAGGCATTGTTTCTAGCAACAAATCACGCCCTAAATGACTTAATTTTAAAGAAAGGATTGTTGCATTGTCCTCATCTTCAATAATAATTGCACGCTTAGCAACCATATCACCCGCATCCAATGTTTCATTCATTTTAATAATCGTTATGCCTGTTTCCGAAAATCCATTTATCAACGCCCTTTGAATTGGCGCACCACCTCGTAACTTGGGCAGTAACGAAGCATGGACATTATAACAACCTAAACGAGGACTGTTTAATAACTCACTTGGTAATTTCTGGCCATAAGCACAAGTAATAATCAAATCAGGTTCAAAACCAACAATCTCTTCAACTGCATCCTCAATTCTTTCTGGTTGCAAAACTAATAATGTATTGTCATCAGCAAATTTTTTAATCGGTGTATCAATTAATTCACCATTTTTTTTAAGGCGATTGGGCTGGGAAATGACAGCTCTTACAACATAATTCTTGACTAATCCATCTAAAATTGGCACACTAAATTCCGGTGTCCCCATAAAAATAATTTTTAATTTTTTAAACTTTTCTAATTTAATTAATTCCATTATACCCCTCAATCATATTTTATCATAAAAATCTACATACTCAAAGGATTAACATCAATATCAATCCGTACTTTTAATAAACCACACATTTCATTAATTTTCTCCAGATCAACAACAATATCCTCTTTTTTATAATACTTAATAATGACATTAACAATAAACTGTTTATTTTTTTTCAAAACAGAACCTACCGTTGGACCCAAAACGATTAATTTTTTATTTTTTCTTAAATCCCGCGCAATTTTATCTGCTTCATTAAATAAATAATTAAAATCAGTTGCAGAAATTCGAAGTAGGGCCAGGTTAACAAACGGTGGATAATTTAATTTTTTGCGAATATCCATCTCTTCCTCATAAAATCCCAAATAATCATTATCCAAAGCACACTTAATACTATAATGCGAGGGATTAAAACATTGAACAATCACTTGACCAATCTTATCAATTCGACCAGCACGACCGGCCACTTGATTAATCAATTGAAAAGTTCGTTCAGCACTTCGAAAATCTGGAACATTTAATCCGGCATCACCATTAATCACCCCAACCAAAGTAACATTAGCAAAATCAAGACCCTTTGCCACCATTTGTGTTCCAATTAAAATATCGTATTTTTGATCATCAAAATCTCCAATAATCGTACCATGACTGCCCCGCTTTCTCGTTGAATCAACATCCATTCGCACCATTCGCACCAATCCAATTGATTTTACAATTTCTTCTTCTAATTTTTGGGTTCCTAAACCAAAATGACGAATATTTAAAGAATTACAACTAAAACACTTGTTTTCATATTTCTTTTCATAAAAACAATAATGACACTTCATTGAATTAGTTTGCTTATGATAAGTCAAAGACACTTCACAATTTGGACACTTCATTGTTTCCCCACACTCACGACAAACCAAAGTCGTTGAAAATCCTCTTCGATTTAAAAATAAAATGACTTGTTCTTTTCTCTCCAAACACTTTTTAATTTCCGTTACCAATAAATTAGACAAATATCGATTACCACTTTTAATTTCATTTTTCATATCAATTACGGTAATCTTTTTTTCAAACTGATTAATTGTTTTTTTAATTTCCAACAATTGATAAATTCCCATCTTCGCTCTTGTATAACTTTCAACACTAGGTGTCGCCCCCGCTAAAATAACTGGGCACTTATGATATTGACCACGCCAAAGCGCAATATCAATCGTATGATATTTAGGAATGTTTTCTTGCTTATAAGTTAATGCATGCTCTTCATCAACAATAATTAACCCAACTTTATTAAATGGGGCGAAAACAGCACTCCTTGCACCAATTACCACTTTAACACGATTATTCTTCATATCAAGCCAAGCATGATACTTTTCAACATCCGTTAAATGACTATGAAAAACAGCCACTTGATTACCAAAGCGACGCTGAAACAATTTAACAATTTGCGGCGTTAAACTAATTTCTGGAACCAACATAATAACACTTTTTTCTTCTTTTAACACTTCTTCAATTACTCTAAGATAAATTTCGGTTTTACCACTACCTGTTACCCCGTGTAAAAGAAATGGGGCAAATTGGTTTTTCTTTTTTAATATTTCATTAAAACAATTATTTTGTTCAAAATTTAATTTTAAATTACTTTTCTCAATAATAAACTCTTCTTCTTTTTCAAACTCAATTAAAACATTATTTTTTAACAATGTTTTAACTGCTGAAGAAACTTTTAGTGCTTCACTTTTTTTAACAAATTCATTTTCTAAAAACAAATCTAAAACTTTCTGACCAGCAGAAGAAACTTTTTTTAATTCACCAATTTTTAAATACTTCTCTTTTTTACCAACAATTTTATTATTAGCGCTTGCTTTAATTCCTTTGGGCAACATTGTTTGATAACAATAAATTAACGGTGAAAATGTTTTTTTCTGCATATACTGACCTAATTTTAATAATTCCTTATTCAAAACCTCAACCTGATCAACTACTTTAATAATATCTTTTAAAGCAAAATCATATTTTTTTTCAAAAGAAAAACTAATCACAAATCCTTCAACAATTCTTGTTCCAAATGGCACTTTTACTCGCTTGCCAATTTTAATTTCTTTTTCTAAAAACTGAGGAACTTGATAAGCAAACGATTTTGAAAGACACAAATATTTTACTTCAACTAACACTTCAACCGTCATTTAATCACCACCTCAATTATAACATAAAAAAAAGTACCGAAGTACTTTTACTTAAAGTCGATTTTAGTTGCTCCACCATGCCAGTTTTCACCAACATAATTGAATTCTTCATAACTAGTTTTTCCAATAATTTCGATTTGTTCAATTGGGTTATCCATAAAAGCATTTTCACCAATATGCACAATACTACTTGGAATAACTAATGTTTTTATTTTATTGTTTGCAAATGCAGAAAATTCAATTCGCTCAGTATTTTCCGAGAAGGTAACTTTTTCAATATCTAAACCCTCAAAAGCATTTAAATAAATTGTGATTACTTGTTCTAGAACTACCACTTCTTTTTGATTACCGCCGTATCCAACTACAATGGTATCATTTACTTTAGCTAAATCATCACGAAAATAAATATAAGCATCTTGTTCTCTTAATTCGTTTTTACTAAATGCAGCTACCCCAATTCGATTTACTGTTTCTGGAATTGATAATGTTTTCAAACTATTATCATAAAAAGCATACGGTTTAATTATTTCAAGACCTTCATTTAGTTTTACTTCTTTTAGTTTACTACTATAAAAAGCACCAATTCCAATTTCCATCATTGTTTCTGGAAAAACTACTTTTTCAATTTCAAGATTACGGAAAGCATAATTTCCAATTGATACTACTTCAACACCATCAATCATTTTTGGAATAGAAACTTTATTGCCACAAAACATCTTATATCCCGTAACCTGTCCTTTCTCAGCATCAAATTCAAAACATGTTGCTTCTGACTCACCTAAATCCTCTCCTAAAACACCTCGGTAAACAAAAATCAAAACAATCAACCCAACGACTAGAACCGCAAATATAATGTATTTATTCATATTTCCTCCTTATTTTTTTTTCACTTTAATTATAAACTATTATTAATCATTTTGCAACCCTAATTCCCCATATATATAATATTAGAACAACTTCCATTCCAGTTACTACCTAATGATTCAAAATCAGAAGCATCATTTTTCCCCAACACCTCGATCAAACCTAAATTACTATTGCTTGCAAAAGCATCAGCACCAATTATACGTAAACTAGCAGGAAGAATTGCTTCTTCTAAACCAGTGTTATAAAATGCACGATAACCGATCTCTTCTAATCCTTCATCCATCGAAACCCATGCAATATTATTAGCTTCAAAAGCATTACTTCCCACTGTTATAATATGACTTCCTAAAGTAACAAAGCGAATTGCTTTACTCTTAAACGCATTAGCACCAATACTGTTAATACTGACACCTTCAACACTAGTTGGAATAACAACATGTTCATGACAATAAATTGGATAACTTGTAATTGTATTACCTGTTACACCAAAACAGTTTTTCTCATAAGCGTCTCCTAAGAAACTAACCTTATGAACATTACCATACCAACTTGTTCCTAAAGATACAAATTTAATTCCCTCTGAAACCGTTACGCTGGAAAGAACGTTCCCCGAAAATGGGGTATTACCAATTGTTGTTACTGAACTTGGAATTATAACTGAATTCAAACTATTATTTGCAAAAGCACTATTAGCAATTGTTGTTATATAACCAGGGATGGTAATATTCTTTGGACAGACACTTTCATTGTAATATCCATTTACAGTGTTACTTGTAATTTTAAAACAGGTTTCATTATCGTTTTCATAAATTACATAGGCACCATCATTCCAATTGCTACCTAAACTTGAAAAACCACCACTACTACTTTTCCCCATTACCACAATTGGATTAATTGAATTGCCCGAAAAAGCATTATTACCAATTGTTGAAACTGTACTTGGAATAACTACTCTTGTTAAGCTTTTATTTACAAAGGCACTATCAGAAATCGTTGTTATCGAATTTCCGCCTAAAGCAGATGGAATCATCACGTTTCCACCACAAATAGCATGATAATTTGTAATTGTATTACCGCTATAATCATAACATGATGCCAGTTCATAAATAATATTTGTACAAGTTCCATTCCAAGAAGTTCCTAAACTAGTAAAATTAGTTGCATCAACTTTGCCACGGATAAATATTAATGATAAATCGGAATTACTTGCAAAAGCACTTTCACCGATTTGCTCAACATTTTCTGGGATAACCACTTCAGTTAATCGATTTGATCGAAAAGTAGAAAAAGTTATATTTTTTAAACCACTTCCTATCGTTAAAGAAGCAATTCGATTATTATAAAATGGTCCATAATAGCTTGAATATTGTGTTCGATATCCATAAAGCGTAACTACACTGTCTGGTATCACTAATTCTGTTATTAAGTTTTGTCTAAAAGCTTCATAATTTATATAAGTTACACTATTGCCTAAATCCAAATTTGTTATTTGATTAGCATAAAAGGATCTTACACCAATAGTTTGAACACTATTTCCTATTAAAACATTAGACAAAGCATTACTCTGAAATTTATTATCTTCAATTGCTGTTATTCCATTACCTATAACAATTGTTCCACTTAATCCTAAGCTATTGAAACTAGCACCTGCCAAACTTACAATATCATTTGGAATTACTATATTACTTCGATTTGCTCCCCCATAACTAACTAATGTTGTTGTTTCACTTCCATCACTATTTCTTCCTCTAATAAACGCTTCGCTATCTGATAATTGATTATTTTTGAATGCATCATTTCCTATTCCTGTAATTGTTCCACTAATAATTAAATCCGTTATCAAATTTCCTTGAAATGCCGTTGCACCAATATTTACAATCATACTATTAATTGTTAACTCTGTTATTTGATTTGATGTAAAAGCACCTGTACCAATAACCATACTATTTCCCGTTCCAATGGTAACCTTCGTTAATAAATTACTTGCAAAAGCACTTTCACCAATTTGCTCAACATTTTCTGGGATAACCACTTCAGTTAATCGATTTGATCGAAAAGTAGAAAAAGTTATATTTTTTAAACCACTTCCTATCGTTAAAGAAGCAATTCGATTATTATAAAATGGTCCATAATAGCTTGAATATTGTGTTCGATATCCATAAAGCGTAACTACACTGTCTGGTATCACTAATTCTGTTATTAAGTTTTGTCTAAAAGCTTCATAATTTATATAAGTTACATTATTACCTAATTCCAAAGTGTGAATTTGATTATTATAAAAAGCTCTAACCCCAATCGTTAAAATTGTATCTGGCATTATTACGCTCGTTAAACTCATATTTTGAAAAGCATTATTACTAATGATTTCAACGTTCGCCCCACCAATTGTACAAGGAATAACCAAATCTTTGGGACCTGCAGTACTATATCCCGTAATCGTTCTTGAAACTTGATTAAAAGTAAAGAAATGTTCTGGTGTGATTTCCAAATCACCTGGCGGATTAGAACATAAATAGCCAGTAATTCTTGGCGCACCAATTCCCCCATCACCACCATTTGGATCCTCACCAGCAAGTAAAGTCTCTATATTACAATATTCACCCGTATCATCATCTACAATTACAACTTCTCCCTCAAACTCCTTAACAATGCAATATCTACCATCCCATATCGCCATTGCTTGATTGCCGTTATTATCATACATTAATTCACCTGTTTTTAAATTCCCTCTTGCAAACGGAATTTCTCTTGGATCAACTAACTCATATAAACGATTGGCTTCTTCACCAGGTGACAGTGAATAAATTTCCCCAGCCTTTAAAATCATCGCTCCAGTTCTTAAAAAAGCATTTTTTCTTGCACTTTCTATTACATGAAGAATAATGGGCATTGCGATTAATATGATAATTACTAAAACAATAATAACTGCTAATAATTCAATTAAAGTAAATCCTTTTATTTTTTTAAAAAACATTTTTATTTTTTCCATAAATACTCCTTTTAACTATTACTTACATTATAAACAAAAAAATAACAATAAGCAAATAATTTTAAAAAAAAATGTAAAGAAAAATAAACAAACGCTTAT
>CAYGGG010000010.1:0-20301 GCA_964349455.1 uncultured Muribaculaceae bacterium
TTTTTAATATCATCGATCATATCCTTGTCATCATAAAAATTGCGATGTTTATATTTGTAAAAAAAAGCAATAATATTTGATGGAAAACTTTTAACAGTTTTGTTATAGTCGGTAATTGTATCATTATAGTATTTTCTAGAACTAATTATTTCAATTTCACTATTGTTAAGTCCTGCATCAATTTTGATTAGTCCCTCAACCGATTTTATTTCGGGGTATTTTTCTTTATATAAATTTAGTTCATTAATTGCTTCATATAATTTTCGATCAAGATCAAAATTGCTTAGTTTTTCTTTTTTTAAATCATGAAGGTCTTTAAAGAGATTTTCTTTTTTTTCAATGTGTGGCTTTAAAACACTAATTGACCTGGTTAAAAGATCAAATCGTTTTCTTAAAATTGAGTCAATGTTTGCTTCAGCCTCATTAATTTTAATAATAAAATCTTGAAAATTATTATAAGTAATAATCCACCAAGTAATAATTATAATTAAGAAAATTAATAAGGGGACACCAATTGTTGTTAATTCCATATCTATCACCAACTAAATTATAACAAAATAAAAGAAAAAAAACAATATCAGTTGATTTAATTGAAAAACTATTATATAATGATTACATAAAAACAAAGAAGTGAAGAGTAAAATATTATTTTTATTAAGAGAGTCAATAATTGGTGAGAGTTGATTAAAAAGAGTATTTGAAAAACATCACTGAGTTGCATAATTGAATAAAGTAGGTTATGTCGGGGAGTCCCGTTATCAATAAGAGAAATCAGTTATGATAAGAAGGGTGGCACCGCGATTTATCGCCCCTTTAGGATAGCTGTTTTTTTATTAGGAGGATATATGAACAAAGAAGATTTAAAAAAATTAGCTGAAAAATTAATGTTTCAGATGAGTGAAGAAGAATACGAAACATTAGAACAGGAATTTGAGGTTATTTTAAAACAAATGGGAAAAATTAATCAATTTGAAGAAATAAAGGGTGTTGAGCCAATGACTTTTCCTTTTTCTTTTGATAATGCAAGTTTAAGAGAAGATGAAGTTGGGGACTATTTATCAGTTGATGAAGTGCTTGCTAATGCAAAGCATGTTTTAAATGATCAAGTTAAAGTGCCAAAGGTGGTGGAATAGTGATAAGAGAGTTAAATGAGAAAATAAAAATTGGATTTGATCCAAAAGATTTGTTTAATGAAGCGGTGGAGAAAGCAAAAAAAAATAAGTGCAATTGCTTTGTGACAATTGTTGATAATTTTAAGATTGAAAAAAGTGATTCGCTTCTTTATGGAATACCTTTCTCAATAAAGGATAATTATTCAACTAAAGGGATTTTAACAACGGCATCGTCTAATATTTTAAAAGATTATGTGCCTGTTTATGACGCAACGGTTATTCGAAAATTAAAAGAAGCCGGTGCTGTTTTAGTTGGGAAAACGGTTTTAGATGAATTGGCAATGGGTGGGACTGGGTTGACTGGTCATACTGGAATTGTTTATAACCCGTTAGATGAAAAAAGAATAATTGGTGGTTCTTCAGCAGGGAGTGCTGCTAGCGTGGTGTTAGATATTGTTCCATTTAGTATTGGTTCAGATACAGGCGATTCGGTTAGAAAACCAGCTGCTTATGGTGGAATTATTGGTTTTAAGCCAACTTATGGTCGGATTTCACGTTATGGTTTGTTTGCTTTTGCTTCAAGCTTAGACCATGTTGGAATTTTTGCAAAAAAGGTCGAGGATGTTGCAATTGTAACTGATGTTTTAAAGGGGTATGATGAGCTGGATATGACTTCATTGGCGGGTGATGATAAAGTGTATGCTGAGTTGTTAGATAAAGATATTAAAGGTCGAAAATTATTTTATATTAAAGAAATTTGTGATATAAAAATGTATGATCAGGTTGATGATGAGATGAAAAAAGTTTTAACTAATTTTGAGCAGGTGGTTGCAAAGTGTCGTGAAATTGGTTTTATTGTTGAAGAGGTATCAATTCCCAAAAAATTATTAGAAGCAATCTACCCTTCTTATATGGCTATTTCTTGTGCTGAAACGACTAGCAACAATGCAAATTTAAATGGGATTAGTTTTGGTAGTCGTGAACTAGGTGATTCAATTGATGAAGTAATTTTTAATTCTAGAACAAAAGGATTTTCTGAACTAATAAAGCGACGCTTTATTTTAGGCAGTTATATTTTACAAAAAGAAAATCAAGAAAAGTTGTTTTTAAATGCTGGTCGAGTAAGAAGAGTAATTGTTGATCAAATGAATCAATTATTTAAAACTTATGATGGTTTTATTCTGCCCGCCGCTGGTGGGGTTGCTCCTTTAATTGATGCTAAAGCAGAGCAATTAACCGATAAACATTTTGTGTTAGAAAATCATATGATAATTGGTAATTTTGGAGGATTTCCAAGTATTACAATTCCTTCAGGAAAGATTGAACATTTACCGATTGCAGTTAATATTACTGGTCGTGCTTTTGAAGATGATCTTGTTTTAAATATTGCTTTTCAAATTGAAAAAGCGTTAGCGGAGGTGAAATAATGTATCAAGTTGTGATTGGTCTTGAGGTTCATTGTGAGTTATCAACTAAATCAAAGAATTTTTCATCGGCGCCTAATTTTTATACGAATGTTGCAAATTCAAATGTTGCGGCAATTGATTTGGGGTTACCTGGAATTTTGCCAAGAATTAATAAGGAAGCTTGCCGAAAATCATTAAAATTAGCACTGGCTCTAAATTGTCAATTGCCTGATCAAATTATGTTTGATCGAAAAAATTATTTTTATGCTGACTTACCAAAAGGTTTTCAAATTACGCAAGTGAAAAAACCGATGGGACTTGGTGGTTATTTAGATTTTTATGTGGGTGATCGAATAAAAAGAGCAAATATTCATCAATTACATTTAGAAGAAGACACCGCTAGTTTAGAACATGGTAGTAATTATTCATTGATTGATTATAATCGTTCAGGAGTGCCATTAGTTGAAATTGTTTCAGAGCCATGTCTTTATTCCATGGAAGAAGCAGTTGCTTTTTTAGAGGCGTTAAGAGATTTGATTTTATATTGTGAAGCTAGTGAAGCAAGGACTGATAAAGGACAGATGCGTTGTGATGTTAATGTTTCGCTTAAAGAAAAAGATAGTGCTGAGCTTGGAACGAAAGTTGAAGTAAAAAATTTAAATTCGATGACGAGTATTAGAGCAGCAATTGAATATGAAATTAAAAGGCAAACTGAATTATTGGAAAAAGGCGAAAAAATTATTCAAGAAACAAGACGAGTTGGAGATGATTTAAAAACTTATTCAATGCGCGATAAAGTTGATGCAGTGGATTATAAGTATTATGTTGAACCAAACCTGCCGCCAATTAAAATTACGGATGGATTTTTAGAAGAAATTAAACAAGAACTGCCCCAATTACAATTTCAAAGAATTGAAAAATACACCAAAGAATACGGGGTTGCTTTATATGATGCGGTTATTATTGCCAAAGAAAAAAATGTGGCTGATTATTATGAGTCGGCATTAAAACATTATTTCAATCCAATTAAATTAGCAAAATGGGTGTCAACAGTTGTGTTAGGGTCTTTAAATAAATTAGAAATTTCAATTGAAGATTATTTTATTAGTTCAGAGATGCTTGCGAAAGTGGTTGAAATGATTGAAGCTGGACGGTTATCTGAGTTGCACGCTAAAAATATTATTTATGAGGCAAATGAGAAAAAAATCAGTCCAGTTGATTTAATTGAAGAAAAAGGAATTAAACAAATTACTGATCAAAGTGTTTTATTAGAATTGGTATTAGAAATTTTAGAGAAAAATCCAAAACAAATTGAAGATTATTTTAATGGTAAGGATTATGTTGCTAATTATTTTGTTGGTCAAGTAATGATTAAAACTGATAAACAGGCAAATCCAAAAATGACATTAGATATTGTTAAAGAAGAACTGGAAAAAAGGAGGTAATATGAAAAAAGTTTATCGAACCCATTATTGTGGGAAGTTGAGTAAGGGTGAATTAGGTCAAGAAGTAGTTGTGGCTGGTTGGGTTGAGAATATTCGTGATCATGGTGGTGTTATCTTTTTAGATATTCGTGATTTTTATGGTTTAATTCAAATCGTGAGTAATGATGAAAAAACATTTGAAGGGATAACGAGAGAATCGACGATAACTATTACGGGATTGGTTAGAATGCGTGATCAAGATGATTTTAATTTAAAACTGGCAACTGGTGAAATTGAAATTTTAGTTTCGAAAATTGAAGTTTTAGGCAAAGCTAAAAATGTGTTGCCATTTGATATTATTAGTTCAAAAAATAGTAGTGAAGAAGTTAGATTAAAGTATCGTTATTTAGATTTACGAAATCGTAAGGTTAGGGATTATATTATTTTTCGTGCAAAGGTAATTGATTTTTTAAGAGAGTTAATGAAAAAAAATGATTTTTTGGAAATTCAAACACCGATTTTAACTGCTTCAAGTCCAGAAGGGGCACGTGATTTTATTATTCCAGCAAGGAAACATCATGGTAAGTTCTATTGTTTGCCACAAGCCCCACAAATTTTTAAGCAATTATTAATGGTTTCAGGTTTTGATAAGTATTTTCAAATTGCTCCTTGTTTTCGTGATGAGGATGCAAGAAGCGATCGAATTTATGGAGAGTTTTATCAGTTAGATTTTGAAATGAGTTTTGTTGATGAAGAGGATGTTTACGAAATTGGTGAAAAGATTTTTAATGAAACTTTTAAAAAGTTTTCTAATAAAGAAATTACTCCTTTTCAAAGAATTTCTTACCAAGAAGCAATGTTAAAGTATGGAACTGATAAACCTGATTTAAGAAATCCACTAGAAATTATTGATTTAACGGAAGTATTTTCTAAGACAACTTTCAAACCGTTTAAAGATGTCGTTGTTCGGGGAATTATTGTAAATGGTATTGCTGATAAATCAAATTCGTGGTTTAATGAAGTGGTTGATTATGCAAATAGTATTGGCATGCCTGGAATTGGATATTTTAAAGTGAATGATGATATGACTTTTGCAGGACCAATTGACAAGTTCTTAAGTGATGAAGAACGGAAAAGTTTAGTTAGTTGTGGGTTGAAAGCAAATGATGTTATATTTTTTATTGCTGACCGAAAAAATGCAGCTAAGTATGCGGGGGCAGTTAGGAGTGAGTTGGGGCGAAGATTGAATTTGATTGATCAAAATAAAGTGGCAATGTGCATTATCAATCAGTTTCCAATGTTTGAATGGAATGAGGAAACCGAAAAATATGATTTTACCCATAATCCATTTAGTATGCCCGCTAATGATTCAGATGATCCAATAGAAATAATTGCTAAACAATATGATTTTGTTATTAACGGAATTGAAATGGCTTCAGGTGGAGTTAGAAACCATGATTTGGATGTGATGAAAAAAATGTTTTTGATTGCAGGTTATGATGAGAAGGATTTAAGAAAACAATTTGGATCTTTGTATCAAGCTTTTCAATATGGACCACCCCCACATGCTGGAATGGCTCCGGGAATTGATCGTATTATTATGCTTCTTTTGGATGAGGAAAATATTAGAGAAACGATTGCTTTCCCAATGAATGCGAATGGGCAAGATTTAATGATGGGGGCGCCATCAGAAGTAAATGAAGGACAGCTTAGAGAAGCACATATTAAAATAAGAGATTAAGTAATTATTCTCTTTTTTGCAAATAAATTGTTTTTTGTTAAAAATGTTGATTATTTTTCAAAATTACTTTATAATTTAAGTATGAGACTAATATGGAGGTAAAATATGAAAAAAGGATTTTCTTTGGTTGAAATATTAGCAGTAATTATTCTTTTAGGAGTAATTATGTTAATTACAACCCCGATTGTTTTAAATGTGGTAGGAGATTCAAGAAAAAAAGCTTTTGAAACAACTGCTCACGGACTTGCAAAAGCGGCTGAGAATGAATGCTTAGAACAAATTGTTTTGGGAAATAAGCAAACAATGGAGGTTACTTTTAGTGAGGGTGAAGTGATTTCAGAAGATAAACTTGCTTTTAGTGGTAGGGGACCAAGAGAAGGAAAAATAGTTGTTGATACAAATTGTAAGGTAAGAATGGCGATTACTGATGGTGAATGGTGTGTGCAAAAAGGTTTTAATACAAAAGAAATAATAAATATAAAACTTTCTGAATTAGAAGATGGGGAATGTGAAGTAACTGATTTTGCTGGTTTAATTGAGTGGCAATTACAAGATGATGGAAAAGTTACGGCTATTTTACCAATTGTTATCGGTGGAGAAGTTGAATATAGTATTGATGGAATTAATTGGCAAAGTAGTAATGTTTTTGAAAATTTAGAACCATGTACGAATTATACTTTTCGCGTGCGAATTGATGGTGTGGAAATTGATCAAGTAATAACAATTGTAACTCCTTGTGCGTATACAATTACATACATTGTCGATGCCGGTGGAAGTATATATCCAACGTCAAGGTATGTTTTAGAAGAGGGAATTGCTTTGGGTCCAGAGGTAACAGTTGATCCTGGATATGGTTTTGTTAATTTTACAATTGAAGATGGTTTTGGGCGTGGTGTTTTAAATGATACTAATGGATTAGTAACCGATGTATCGGGTGATATGACCATTAAAGCCAATTTTGTAATCAATCATTACACCATTAATTATCAATCTAATCAAGGTGCAACGTTTACTCCGAATTATCGAACCGTTGTTCATGGGAGTAGTTCAACAACACCAAGTATTGCTGTTGACCCGGGTTATACTTTTTCGCATTATATTGTCTTTGACGGAGTTGGTAATGGTAGTTTAAATACAACAACTGGTAATGTGACAAACGTTGTTGGTAATATGACAATTGAAGCAACTTTTGTAATGATTCAATATGTGGTTAGTTATACTGCAAGTAGTGGTGGAACAATAACTCCTTCTTCAAGAGAGGTGTTGCATGGTGAAAACGCTGAAGCTCCAAATGCTAATCCAATTACGGGGTACAGTTTTTCTAACTATTCAGTTACAAGCGGTGCTGGGAATGGTACTTTAAACACAAGCACAGGTGTTGTAAGCAATGTAATTGGACCAATGACAATAGGAGCTAATTTCACGCTTAATCAATATTTGGTATCTTATGATGCCGACGGGGGAACGTGTACTCCAACTAGTAGAACCGTTGATTATGGGACAAGTGCTGCTGGACCATCGTGCTCAAGAAGTGGTTATAATTTAACTGGTTTTACAATTGCTAGTGGTAGTTGTGCTGGAACATTTACTCCATCAAACGGAACTTGTAGTAATGTTCAAGCAAATATGACAATAAGAGCTAACTGGGTGATTGGGACATATACAGTAACATATAATGCTAATGGTGGAAGTTGTAGTCCAACTTCAAGAACGGTGAATCATGGTGGCAGTGCTGCTGGACCTAGTTGTTCAAGAACCGGATATACTTTAAGTAGTTTTTCAGTAACAAGTGGGGCTTGTGCGGGGACTTTTTCAGCATCAACTGGTACGTGTAGTAATGTTCAAGCAAATATGACAATTAGTGCAAACTGGACAATTAATACTTATACCGTAACATATAATGCCAATGGTGGAAGTTGTAGCCCAACTTCAAGAACGATTAATTATGGAAGTAGTGCTGCTGGACCTAGTTGTTCAAGGACTGGGTATACTTTAACGGGGTTTACAATCACAGATGGTAGTTGTGCGGGGACATTTACAGCATCAACAGGCGCTTGTAGTAATGTTCAAGCAAACATGACAATTAGAGCAAATTGGAGTGTTGCAAGTTATACGGTAACATATAATGCCAACGGTGGAAGTTGTAGTCCAACTTCAAGAACGGTGAATCATGGTGGCAGTGCCGCTGGACCTAGTTGTTCACGAACTGGATATACTTTAAGCAATTTTTCAGTAACAAGTGGTAGCTGTGCTGGGACATTTACAGCATCAACAGGCGCTTGTAGTAATGTTCAAACTAACATAACAATTAGAGCAAACTGGACAATTAATACATATACTGTGTCATATAATGCCAATGGCGGAAGTTGTAGTCCAACTAGTAGGACCGTTAATTATGGTAGTAGTGCCGCCGGACCTAGTTGTTCACGAACAGGATATACTTTGAGTAATTTTTCAATAACAAGTGGGGGATGTGCCGGAACATTTACAGCATCAACGGGAGCGTGTAGTAACGTTCAACAAGGCATGACAATAAGAGCTAATTGGACGGCAATTGCTTCGGGTAGTTTGTCTTGTTACAGTGTTACTGCTAGTTCAATAACGGTATATTATAGTTTTTCAAATGGATCAAATGTTTCGTTATTTTCTGGTGGTGGACTTGTGACGACTTTTGGTTCGGGAAGTTCATCGGGATATTATACGATGTATACTTATCCAGGATCTACTTACTATCTATATTTAAGAAATGGAACTTCTAGTAGTTCAACTTTATTGGCTTCGACAACTTGTACAACACCAGTGGCTAATAATACATTGACGGTTCAGAGTTCACCAAGTGGTATTACAATGACTGATTACTATGGAACGGGTTTAGGGGGTACCACAACTTACACGAGGTCTTCTTCTTCAACGATGAACACGTGGCTTATTGCCCCATCTAATTATGGAAGCTACCAGTTTAGTTATTGGTCAGGGTGTTATAGTACTTCTGGTAATTATTGTCAGGTTTATGTAGATGGAGGTGGGTCATTGAGCCCTGTCGCTTATTATACATATTATACGCCGCCAGCACAGTGTAGTGGTAGTTTGTCTTTTATATCATCAACAAGATATTCAGCACAAATTTATTATAGTTATTCAAATTGTTCAAATGGGACTTGGCTTCGAACTAGTAACTATGCTTATGGAACTAATATATATACTACCCCAGGTAGTTCTGGCTATACAACAATTGGCTGGGAACCATATAATGGATCGTATTCCTTGTCACCAGGAACTTGTTATACATTTACTCTGCATGACGGAACCTTTAGTGGACCAATTATAGCATCAACTAGTGGCTGTACTAGACCTTAGAAAAAAAGAAAGAGAATTTTAATTAATTGAGGTGATAATATGAAAGTACCAATTGGCGTTTCGGTTCGGCATGCGCATTTGAAAAACGAGCATTTAGAAATATTATTTGGGGATGATTATCGGTTTGAACGGTTCCGGGAGCTTTATCAACCGATTCAATATGCAAGTAATTTAACAATTACGATTGCGGGTCCAAAAGGTCAATTACATAATGTCCGCATTTTAGGACCAGAATCAGAGTTTTCACAAGTTGAATTATCAAGAACAGATGCTTATTATTTGGGAATTAATCCGCCAGTTCGTGTTTCTGGCAACTTAGAAAAAAGTGCTCCAATTACTGTTATCGGGCCGATGGGGCAAGTTGAATTAGAAGAAGGATGTATTATTGCTAATCGTCATATTCATATTCATACAAAAGAAGCAATAAAATATAATATTGATCAGGACACTTTAGTTGATGTAAAATTAGGAATAATTAAACCAACGATTATTAGAGAAGTATCGTTTAAAATAGCTGATGTTTGTCAATTAGAGTTACATATTGATACTGATGATGCTAATGCGGCACTGGTTAATAATGGGGAATATGCGGATATAGTATTAGTTGAAGAAGTGGAGATAATGCCGCTTGATTCATAAAATATTAATGTGTGATATTTGTAATAAACCAGAGTTGGAATTGTTAAAAGAGAAATTAGCTGAAAAAAAAATAAAGTATCAACTTGAGGTTGGTTGTCAAAGTATGTGTGCTGTTGGTGAGAGGTTTCAATTTGCAATTGTTGATGGTCAAGTAATTATGAAGCAAACGCAAAAAGAATTAATTGAAGAAATAATAAATAGAATAGTTGAATAACTATTTTATTTATGTCAAACTTTATGTTATAATGCGTTTGAGGTGAATGATGGCTAAAGTTAATTTGTTGGTAAAAATGAAAAGCAATACTGAAAATAATGAAAAACAATTGGTTGGAGAATTAAATGATAATCATATTTGTTATCGTGATTTGGGGTATGATATTAATATAAATTATAAAAAAGATGAAATCATCTTGACAAAACAAAATAAAGATTATAAAATCACAATTAAATTGCAAAAAAATAACAATAGCTGTTATTATGATGATATAAAAACTGATATGCGCTTAATATTAGATATATCAGATGAAATGATTTCAATTGAGGAAAATGATATTTGTTTTAGATATACCCTTGAAAAAAATAATAAAGTTGAGTATGCTTTAAGATATGAGGTGGCAGATGAAGAATAAAATAACGGAAATGGTTTTTAAAGCTTTAAATGAAATAGAAAATAAGGAAGATATAATTGTTGAAATCCCAAAAGAAAGGGACATGGGTGATTATGCTGTTCCTTGTTTTAATTTTGCAAAATCGCTGAAAAAAAATCCTAATCAAATCGCTTTAGAAGTAAAAGAAAAAATTGATACAGATGATTTTATGAAAATAGAAGTAGTTAACGGTTATTTAAATTTTTTCATTAAAAGAAATGGTTTTGTTCAAAATACAATTCACCAAATATTAACTGAAAAAGATAATTATGGTTTTATTGATGCAGGAAAAAATCAAACAATTGTAATTGATTATTCTTCGCCAAATATTGCTAAACCATTTAGTGTTGGTCATTTAAGGAGCACTGTAATTGGTAACTCTTTACGCAATATATGTCAAAAAAATGGTTATAAAGTAATTGGCGTTAATCATCTTGGTGATTGGGGAATGCAATTTGGTAAATTAATTGTTGCATATAAAAGATGGGGCGATGAAGAAAAAGTAAAAAATAATCCGGTTTCGGAATTGACAAAATTATATGTTAAATTTCATGATGAAGCGGAAAAAGATGATACCTTAAATGAAGAGGCACGGGTTTATTTTAAAAAACTGGAAGATAATGATCCAGAATGTATAAGAGTGTGGCAATGGTTTCGCGAGGAATCACTTAAAGAATTTAATAAAACATATCAGTTGTTAGGGATTACTAATTTTGATAGTTTTAATGGTGAAGCTTTTTATAATGATAAAATGCAAGTGATAATTGATGAACTAGAAGAAAAAAAATTACTAGTTGAAAGTGCTGGAGCTAAGGTGGTAATGCTAGACGATTTAGTGCCGGCTTTAATTCAAAAAAAAGATGGCGCTACTTTGTATATTACGCGTGATTTAGCAACCGCATTTTATCGCAAAAAAACATATAATTTTGTTGAAGCACTTTATGTTGTTGGAAGTGAACAAATATTACATTTTAAACAATTAAAAGCAGTAATTAATAAGATGGGATATCAGTTTGAACAAGATATGCATCATATTTATTTCGGAATGGTTTTGCAAAGCGGTAAAAAGATGTCGACTAGAGAAGGAACCGCCGTGTTATTACACGATGTGTTATTGGAAGCAATTGAGCGAGTTGCCTTATATTCTGAAAGTGAAGAGGCAAGGAGAAAAATCGGAATTGGTGCGGTGGTGTTTAATGATTTAAAAAATTACCGAATTAATGATGTTGAATTTAATTTAGATGACATATTAAAGTTTGAAGGTGAAACTGGGCCTTATGTTCAATATACTTATGCCAGAATTCAGTCCTTGTTAAAAAATAAAGAAAATATCATGATTGAATATTCAAAAATAGTAATTAATGATATAATTTGGAATATAGTATTTAAATTATCACATTTTCCATTTATAGTAGAAAAGGCAAAAAAAGAATATGACCCTTCCTTAATTGCGAAGTATGTGTTATCATTAGCACAGGATTTTAACCGATTTTATGCTGAAGAGCGAATTTTAGATCAAGATGTTGTTAAAAAACAAATGAAGTTAGAAATTTGTGAAGCAGTTGGAATTGTGTTAAAGGAAGGTTTAAATCTTTTAGGAGTCGAAACGATTGATGAAATGTAGGAGGAATATATGAAAATAAAACAAATGCCCACTGAAGAACTAGAGTTACTATCACATAATGACTTGACTTATTATATTTTAAAAGAGGAAAAAAGGAAAATGACAACCCCCGAAATATTCAAAATAATTTGTGATCTTTTTGAATATTCAGAGCAGTACTTCTTTGATGCAATTGCCGATTATTTTACTTCATTAAACATGGATAAGAAATTTAAATTGATTGATGGAATCGAATGGGATTTAAGCGAAAATTATCCTTCTGAAAAAGAATTAGATGACGAAGAAGAAATTGATGAAGAATTAGATGTGGAAGAAGAGTATGACGAAGAAGATTTAGAAGATGATTTTGTTGATGATGAAATTGATGATGATAAAGAAGAAGATGAATTAGCTGATTTAACGATTATTGATGAAGAAGAATTACATGATTAACTATTTACCTTGTAAATAGTTTTTTTATGACTAATTTTATGTTAATATATAAGAGGTGATTTATTATGTTGGAAAAATTAAAGAGTCTAAAATTAGATTATGAGAAGATTTGTCAGGATTTAACAAATCCGGAAGTATCTTCTGATTTGGATTTAATGATGGAGTTGGGCAGAAAGCAAGCCAAGTTAAAACCAGCCCATGATCTGTATCAAAAGTATAGTCAATTGCAGGATCAATTAAACTCAAGTAAGCAATTAATTGAAGATTTGGAATTGAGCGAGATGGCTAAAGAGGATTGCTCTTTGTTAGAAAAAGAAATAATTGAACTTGAAAAAGAAATAAAGGTTTTTTTAATTCCTAAAGATGAAAATGATGAGCGAAATGTAATTGTTGAAATTAGAGGAGCCGCTGGTGGCGATGAGGCCAATATTTTTGCCGGTGATTTATTTCGAATGTATCAAAAATACGGTGAGAAAAAGAACTGGGCGGTCGAAGTTTTAAATAGTGAAGAAGGAACTTCTGGTGGTTTTACCATAATTCAGTTTTTAATTCGTGGAAATGATGTTTATGCAAAGTTAAAATATGAAAATGGAGCACACCGTGTGCAAAGAGTTCCAACAACGGAAACACAAGGGCGAATTCACACATCTACGGCGACTGTTTTAGTAATGCCGGAAGCAGAAGATACTGATGTTGAAATTGCGAATGGTGATCTTAAAATTGATGTTTATCGTAGTGGTGGTGCTGGTGGACAATCAGTTAATACAACTGATAGTGCAGTTAGAATAACCCACATGCCAACCGGAATTGTTGTTACTTGTCAAAATGAACGTAGTCAAGTTCGCAATAAGGAAAAAGCAATGCAGATGTTAAAAACAAAGATATTTGAAGTAACTGAGCGAAAAAAGCAAGAGGAATTAGGTAGTGAAAGAAAAATTAAAATTGGAACTGGTGATCGCTCTGAAAAAATAAGAACATATAACTATCCTCAGAATCGTGTTACTGATCATCGTTTAGGATTAACTATTAAACAATTGGATCGAATTGTTAATGGTGATTTAGATGAAATAATCGAGTCTTTAGTAATTGAAGATAATAATAAACATTTAAAAGGTGAATAATGAATGATTTAGAATATATAAATAAGTACAAAAAAAAAGTAATTGCGCAAGATTTAAAAAAATTAGAAGTCGGAATTCCGGTGCAGTATATTGTTGGCGACGTTGATTTTTTAAATGTTAATTTGGAAGTAAATCAAGCGGTCTTAATTCCTCGTTTTGAAACTGAGTATTTTGTTGAAAGAGTATTATTTTATCTTGATAAGTACTTTAAGGCTGACTGTAAAATGATCGATATTGGGACGGGGAGTGGTTGTATTGCGATTGCGATTAAAAAAGAACGACCAGATTTAAATGTGACCGCAGTTGATATTTCAAAAAAAGCGCTTTTGCTTGCTGAAAAAAATGGGCGAAGGAATAATTGTGCGATTAATTTTAAAGAGAGCGATCTTTTATTAGATGTTGATGAAAAATTTGATGTAATCGTTAGTAATCCACCATATTTAAATAAAAAAGATAAAATAAATCAAAAGGTAGTTGATTTTGAACCAAAGAAAGCGCTTTTTGCTAAAGGGGATGGTTTAGAATTTTATTATAGAATTTTAACTGAATGTCATCCTAAAATAGCAGACAAATGCTTAATTGCTTTCGAAATTGGCGATAAACAGGCAAAAATGATAAAAAAGATGGCTTTGACTCAATTTCCTAATTCCATTGTTATTATTGAAAAAGATTTGCAAAAAAGGGAAAGATTCATATTTTTATTAAAAAAATGTTAATTTTTCTTGCATTTATTTAAAAAAGGTGATATTCTATAGATGTAAGCAGCCTAGCTTACTGAATAGGAGGTAATAGGTATGACAAAAACAGAACTAGTTAGCTACATGGCGGAAAAAGCAGGATTGTCAAAAGTTGATGCGGCAAAAGCATTAGATGCAATGACGGAAGGTGTAATCAAGGGACTTAAAAAAGAAGGTAAAGTTTCTTTAACAGGCTTTTGTACATTTGTTGCAAAGAAAAAAGCTGCAAAAATGGGACGTAATCCAAAAACAGGAGCACCTGTTAAGATCCCTGCAAGAGTTGCCGCTTCAATTAAAGTCGGTTCAACTTTGAAAAAAGCATTAAATTAATTAAAGGGGAGTTAAACTCCTCTTTTTTTGAGGTGAAATATGAAACAAGCAATTAAACGAGTGTTGTTAAAGATTAAAGAACATAATTATCAAGCTTATGTCGTTGGCGGCTACCCTCGTGATTTTTATTTGGGAAAAGAATCTTTAGATGTTGATATTTGCACTTCTGCAAAACCAAGGGAGTTAAAAGAAATTTTTCCAAAATTGGATATTTCAAAAGCAAAGTATGGTTCAACAAGCTTGTATTTTAATAAAATACATTTTGAAATTACGACTTTTCGAAAAGAGTTTAAATATCATGATTTTCGTAGGCCGTCTAAGATTGAATATATTGATAATATAAAAGATGATTTGCTAAGAAGAGATTTTACAATTAATACTTTGTGTATGGATGAAAATGATAAGTTGATTGATTTTTTGGGAATTTTAAATGATTTAGATAATAAGATTATTAAAACGATTGGGGATGCTAATGATAAGTTAATTGAAGATGGATTGCGGATTATGAGAGCGATTCGTTTTGCAACGGTGTTAGATTTCTCCCTAGATGATAATCTTTACCTTGCAATTTGTGAGAACGGTTATTTATTAAAAGAAATATCAATGCAACGGAAAAAGGAAGAATTGGATAAAATATTTGCTTCAAGTAATTATAAAAAAGGAATTAATTTATTAATTAAAACGGGGCTTTTCGAGCACCTACAATTAAATAATTTAGATGAAATAGAATTAACTGATGATTTAATTAGTTTGTGGGCGCAATTGGATGTATTGCATTTGTACCCATTTAATAAACAAGAGAGAGATATAATTACAAAAGTTCAACAAATGATAAAAAATAATGATTATTCAGATTATCAACTTTATCGATATGGTTTGTATGTTTCTAGTTTGGTTGCTAAAATTAAAAGGTTTGAAATGAAAGGTATTATTAAGCGGCATCGTCAATTGGTGATCCGAAAAAAAAGTGATATTAATGTTAGTCCACAAGATTTACAACAGTTTACCGATGAAAAATGCGGTGTTAAAAAAATATATTTTGATTTAGAAGAAAAAATTATAAATCATCAATTAAAAAACGAAAGGCAAGCAATTTTAAATTACTTAAAAATAAAGTAAATGGTTGCAAAACCTTTTTTATTGTGATACAATATGCAAACTGAATTGGGGTGGTTATGTGCAAAATTTGATTGATTTAATTAAATTAAGAGATTTGATAGTTCCAAGATTTTTAATGAAAAATTATCGAAATATGAAGATAAGTGAGTTTGAGTTTATTATTATAATTTATTATATTAATGAATCAAATTTGGTGTATAATCCAAAAAAGGTTAGTAAGGATTTAAATGTTAAAACAGAAGAAGTTTTAGAAGCGGTAGCAAGTTTGCAGGGTAAAAACTTCGTTACTATTAAAATCGAAGAAGAAAATAAAATGAAGGCCGAATATATTTGTTTAGATAATTTATATAAACAAATGGGAATTGCTTATACTGAAATCCAAAAAGAAGAAAAGAACGAAACGATATTTGACCAGTTTGAACAAGAATTTGGACGAACACTATCACCTGTTGAGTTTGAAATAATTAACGCATGGCGTGATCAAAAAATAAATGATGAGTTGATTTTAGAAGCGTTGAAGGAAGCAATTTATAATGGTGTTCGTAGTTTAAGATATATTGATGCTATTTTAAATGATTGGACGAAAAAGGGGTATCAAAAAGTTAGTGATATCAAAAAACAAAAACAACCAATTAAGGTCGATAAAAAATTATTTGAGTATGATTGGTTAAATGAGGAGTGATTTCTATGAGTATTGTTGGTGAACTGGGAGCTAGTAAAAGGGAATTTAATATTGAACTAAATGGAGCAACTGAGTTTCTTGTTAGTGAAAGTTTTTTTAGTAAATTTAAAAAGCCTTTTGTAAAAATAAATAAATGGTTAGATACGCATATTTTTTATGATGATGAAAAAATTGTGATTGAAGGGTTCCGTGAAGAAACAATCCCAATTAGTTTATTTGATCGTTTTGTGAATTGGGTTGACAGAGTAGTATTTTATGATTCGGTTGAAAGTTATAAAGAAGGCATTTTGAATATTGATGCTAAAGATGTGAGCAAAGACGAAGTTGTAAAAAAAGAGAATCTGGAGATATCTATACCTAAGGGCGAAGAAATAATAATGACAATGGAGCCCGGTGAATTATTAGATGATACTTTAAGTAGATATGGTTTTGAGCGCAAAAAGGCTTGTGAAGAGGTAGAGGAAGCAGCTATTGAGTTTACCACAAAAGGAAAAAATATATCTGTTGAGTTAAATCCATATTCATTTGTTCAGATTGTGATATCACACCCAGAGAAAACTTTTGAATTTTATCATGATGGAAAGATGATTGAAATTGGCTGGGATAAAGAAGCAATTGATAATTATATTAGTCAAAATATTGATTTGTTGAAAAAAAGTGATATTATTGTTGAAATTATTAGTAAAGATAATTTGGAGAGTTTTTCTAGTAATGCTGAGGAGTTATATAAATTAGTTGATCGGGTTTTTATTGAAGAAAAATCAGAAGTAGAAGAAAAGGAAAATATGGTTGTAAATAAGGAGCAAATGCATGATAATCAAGAGCAGTTATATAACTATATATTTAGTAAAGAAGAATTGATTGATGAAGGAGATCATAAAAAAGAAATTGAAGAGTTAAGTTCAAAACAGATATTATTATTTGATAAATATAAATCCGTTAAAGATTATGATGAGAAAGAATCATGCAAAATGCAGTTATATCAAATTGGTCAGCAATTGCGAGATTTAAAACGGTTTGTTGAATTAGAAAAAGTAGTGGTAAGAGATGAAAAGAATATTCCTTTGAAAATAGAAGAATTAAAAAAACAAAGAGCAGTGTTGGTTTTTGCTTCAAAGAACAAATATGAAAATATTACAAAAATATTAGTTTTAGAGGATCAATTAGATGATTTAAAATTACAGTGGGAGAAAACGGAATTAATTGAAAAAATTGGTAGAAAAAAAACTTAGAGTAATCTAAGTTTTTTTATTCAATAATTATATACCTTGTTAATTTTTTTTCATACCCTGAATAAGAAACAGTATAAATAACTTTGTAGGTGGTTGCAAGCGAAGTGTTAATGGTAGCAACGACAATGTCTTCTTCATTTTTATATTGCTTGGTAATGGTTGTGCTTGGAGTAATATCTATTCCTTCAAGATAAACCTTAACTGGTGTGACAGGTTCAATGTAAACACCACCAATTGGTAACGTTAATGTTTCCGAAACGTTTAATGTTGAAACAATTTCCTGTGCTTCAAAGAATTCAGAAATCGCATCACTTTCATTGCCCTTAAATTTTGAGTAAGCAGCTTGTACTTTAAATGTTTTGCTACCATACATATATTTATTAATACTGTAAGTTGTATCCGTTGTGAAGGCCAAGAAAGTATCCGTTTCACCATTTACAACATAAATGTTATATCCAAAAACCCCGAGGATGTCTTGACTGGTAGATAGAAGCCTGTTGATGTAGCTTTCTAGATAATTGTTGTTTCTAAATAGTGGTTGGTAGTTTTCTAATAAATAATCTTTGCTTAAATGATTAGGATAAGGAGCGTGATTCCAGTTCAGAATTAAATCATTGCCCATTTCGGTAATGGTCAAATCGGATGGGGCCGTTAATCTGTTGAAACGGCTTGATACTTCAACTGGTTCAGTACCATCTCTAAATAACTCAGTAATAATCATATTGGAAGGAGTAAAGGGACTTGGTAGTTGTGCTGGGAAACTATCTTTTTCAACCCCAATTGATTTAACGCTTTTAGGTCTTGTGAATCCCTTGTTTTCGGTGTAAATACCTTTACCGATGGCATTAAATAAACGATGGTGTTGTCGTGACCCAAATTTTGTATAAAATTCAGAATTAATTTTTCCATATCCATACCACAAAGCATATGCATATTTTGCACTTGAACTAGCAATCCAAAGATCATTAATTGCATTTTTTGGCAAACCAAATTGTTTTTTTATTTCTGGTGTAAAATTACTTGTTCCAGTTTTTGCTCCATACAAAACACCATTAATATTGTAATAACTGCCCAAACCAATTTTTCTAGAATCAGTTAATAAATCGATAATCATATATGCAGTAGCTTCATTCATAACGCGATTTTTTACCATTTTATTTTCAAATTCATCACCGGTTTCCTTATATACTATTTTAGTGAAACTTCTAGGTTCTACATGATAGCCACCATTAGCAAATGAAGCATAGGCAACCGCCATACTTAATGGTGATTCCCCGGTATAGCCACCAAGTGCATGTGCTTCATGGAGAAAATCTCCTTCGCTTTCTGGTGATAAACCAAGACTGGTTGAAAATTTTACGATATCTGCTCGATTAGTTGCTTGAAAAGTTTTTAAAGCAGTAGTATTTCTTGATTTTGCTAATGCTGATCTTAATGTTAGCATTCCTTCATATTTATAATCCCAGTTTCTAATGGCACTACCACTAGAATAATTAGTCGGTTCATCAACAATAAGTTGATAAGTTGACCACCCGTTATGTTCAATTGCTGGACCATAGTCATAAAGTGGTTTAGCACTTGAACCAATATGTCTTTTACTCATAGTTGCATAATTAAAAGTTCTTCTGCTTTGTTGGTTTCGTCCGGCTCCAATTGCAACAATTTCGCCTGTATCCACATCAATAACGGCGGTTGCACCTTGAACAAGTTCATTTTCCCATGTATAGTTTGTCCCATTAAATATGCCATCAAGAAAAATTTGTTTTTCGCGATCCATTGTTGTATAAATATCCATTGGTACAACATAGGGATTATATCCTGTTCTTTCTTCTACTTCATCAGTTACCGTGTTAATAAATCCCATAAATTCGGTTGGTTTAATTTCGTGTTTAAAGAGCATTGACTCAACGCTAATTGAGCTAGCAATTTTTCTTTCCTCGTTTGTAATATAATTATGACGTTCCATTAACTCTAAGACAACATTTCTTCTTCGTTCCGCACCTTCGGGATTAATATTAGGGTCAAGTGCTCCAGGAGCATTGAATAATCCAGTTAAAAGAGCTGCTTCGGTTAAATTAATGTCTTTTACACTTTTTCCAAAGTAAACTAAACTTGCTTGTTCAACCCCATATGCACCACTTCCGAGATAGTTTGAGTTGGCATAAAATTCTATTATTTCATATTTAGTATATTTTTTTTCTAATTCGAAAATCGAAACATAGATATCTGTAAATTTTCGAACTACACCATCAAATCCAGATGATACAGTTGATGTAAACATATTTTTTGATAACTGCATCGATAAGGTAGAACCTCCACCGGCTCCTGCATCACCGGTCAAGAAACCAGATGAAGCTCTTAAAAATCGTGGGAGGTCAAAACCGTTGTGTTGAAAAAATCTAGCATCTTCAGTTGCAATGATTGAGTCAATTAAAACTTGAGGGAGATCGTCATAATTAACTAATAGTCTTATCTCACTACCAATTTTGGTAATAATTTCACCATCTTTATCATATATTATTGTTGCTTCTTTTTGATAAAGGTTTTGCGGATTAAATTCAGGAGCTCCTTTTACAACTAGGAAAAGAAAATAGCAAATTCCAATTAAACCAAGCAAGAAGAAAACTAAAACCGAAATAAGAATAATTTTTAATATTTTAATTTTTTTCTTCGGTAATGGTTTTTTCTTACCTTTAGT
>CAYGGG010000011.1:0-19248 GCA_964349455.1 uncultured Muribaculaceae bacterium
CCAAGGGACTTGACTTGATATTTTTTTTAATTGTGCTATAATTAAAAAAATGGAAAAAAAGTGGTGATACTATGGATATATTTTTGTTGATTAGAACGGTTAAACTAGTAATTGGATTTATTTTTATATTAATGGTATTAAGTAGTGGGGAAATAAATCAGTTTTAACGACTGTTTAAACGGGGATAAACGTGAACAAAACATTGAATTTGAGATATAGAAATATATCTTTTTTTTATTGTTTATTTTTTTAAATTATGATATGATGAAAATGACGAATTATATTAATGAAAGGAGTGATGAATATGAAGAGTCAAACTAAAGGTTTAATTGCATTTTTGGTGGTTGGGCTTGTTGGGGCTGGAGGGTATTTTTTCTTCAATGCGCAAAGCAAACCTAAAACAGTTTTTGCCGTTTCAATTAATGATACATATACGAGAATGGCAGATATGTTGGAGGGAATGCGCGAAAGTAAGTTAATGACATTGGGGGATGTTGTAAGCACCGAAGGAGAGATGACATTTGAACTTGCAGGAGATATTGAGGAAGATCCAGAATTAGGAGCGATGGCTGATGTTTTAAATGGAATGGGGGTTAATTATAATCTAGAGTATGACCAAAACGGCAAAAAAATGTTTCTTGATTTAGAGATAATGGCTGAAGATGAAAAAGTTTTTGCTGCAAAAGTTTATGCAAAAGATGATTTAACGTATTTCTTTGTTGAGGAATTATTTGACAAATACATTGGAATCGAAGATATGAATCTTTTTGAGGATGATACAAATATTGAAGATTTAAGTAAAGAAATTGAATATTTGGCTGAAAAAACAAAAGATTTATTGATTGATAGTATGCTTGATGAATATTTTGAAACAGAAGAGACAACTGTTACTATTAATGGTGAGGAACTTAATGTAACTGAAAACACGTTTAAATTAGATCAGGAAAGAGCAAAAGCTGTTATGGAGTTTATTATCAAAGGACTTAAGGATGATGAAAAAGCAGTTGATGCAATTGTGAAGATTGCTGATTTTGGTGAAGAAGAATTGACAAAAGAAGAGGTAATCAAATCATTTGATGAAGCTTTAGCTGATTTGGAAAAAGATGGAGTTGACTTTCCGGAAGTTGTTTATTCAATTTATACCGAAGGAATGATGAAGAAAGTTGTAAAGCATGATTTGGAATTAACATATAAAGATGAGTATATGGATGAGCCACAAGTTATTCAAGTTGTTTATGATATTTATGAGAATAGTGATGATAATAGCGTTGAGTATTTTGAATTAATGATTGATGGCGAAAAAACAGGAACGCTTGAAGTCGTTCTGGTTACTGATGAAAAAACTGAATATCATCTTGAAGTTTTCCAAGAGGGAACTAGTGTTTTTAAAGCTAAATTAATAGTTGAGTCTTCGGAAGAAGAGGTTGTAGAAAACAAGGAATATAAAACAAGCTGGAGTATGAAGGTTGAGGCTAATATTGAAGGGCAGGATCTAGCTTTTACAATTAATGTTGATTCGGTCGTTAAAGCAATTGATGAGGTAACTTCACCTGATGCTGGTTTATTAGTTATGTATGATGATTTGACACCGGCTGAACAAGAAGATATTCAAAGTCAAATGCTTGAATTAATGGGACTTCTAGGACCATTAATGGGCGGAACGGATTACGATTATGATTACAACGATGACTACGACTATGAGTATGATTACGATGATTATGATTTTGATGAGTATGATTTCGAATTTGAACAATATTAGTAAAGGGATAACGTATGAAAAAAAATAATTTCACTGAAGAGTGGAAGCAAGTTCGTAAAAATGGCGCTGATAAATTTGTGATTAAAGTGGCTTTTAAAGCATTTCCGATTATATTGATGTTACTAGTGGTAAAGGATTTTGTTGTTCATAATGAAACATTATCTGTATCAAACTTAGCAGATTTTGTTTTTAAGAATATGTTTATTGGGTTTATTATAAGTGTAATATTGGTAATGATACAATGGAATTGGAATGAAAAAAAGTATAAAAAATTAGATAGATAGAATCTATCTTTTTTTTGGTTTGTTTGCTATAATTTAAAATGTTTGGGGGTTAAGATGAAAAAGCATGATGTGATTATTGTTGGCGCTGGGCCAAGCTCTATATTTGCGGCCTATGAATTGATAAAGGAAGAGAAAAATTTAAAAATTTTGATTATCGAAAAAGGCCGTTCAATTAAGCAACAAATTTGCCCAAAAAGAGAAACTGGTACTTGTCTTAATTGCCAACCCTGTAATATTGTAACGGGGTTTAGTGGTGCTGGAGCTTTTTCTGATGGAAAGTTAAGCTTGGATAAGCAAGGGGAAATTGGTGGCAATTTAAGGTGTTATTTGGAACTGGATGAGTTTAATGAAGTGTTGAATTATACCGATAATATTTATTTGCAATATGGTGCTGATGCTAAGGTTTTTGGGTTTGATAAACACGATGAATTGGAAAAAATAAGGAAAAAGACAATTAAATGTAATTTAAAAATAATTGAATCAGGAGTTAGGCATTTGGGAACTGAAAAAGCGTTTGATATTTATTGTCAGTTAGAAGAGGAATTATTAAATAAAAAAATTGAAATTATGTTTAATACAAGTGTTACGGATATAATTGTTGAGGACGAAAAAGCGATTGGTGTTAAGACAAAAGATGGTAATTACTATGGTAATGCAATTGTAATTGGTGTTGGTCGCGAAGGATGTTCTTGGTTTGAGATGATTTGTGAAAAGTATGGCATCGAGAAGGAATCAGGGGTTGTTGATATTGGCGTTCGAGTTGAGTGTGATAGTAATATTACGGATCCAATTGATTTAATTTGTTATGAGTGTAAATTGGTTAATTATACAAAAACGTTTGATGATAAAGTAAGGACTTTTTGTTGGAACCCACATGGTGAAGTAACCGAGGAAAGATATGAGGATAATTTAGCTTTGGTTAATGGCCATAGTTATAAAGCTGATAATTTGAAAACAAATAATACTAATTTAGCTCTCTTAGTGTCGAAGAATTTTACGGTTCCTTTTAAAACACCGGTTGAATACGGCAAACATATTGCAAGACTTGCTAATATGTTGTCTGATGGTAAGGTGATTGTCCAAACTTATGGTGATTTCAAAAGAGGAAGAAGAACGACTAAGGAAAGATTGATGCGAAATAATACCCAACCAACTTTGAAAGATGCAGTTCCAGGTGATTTGAGCTTAGTGCTTCCTTACCGAATTATGTTAAGTATAAAGGAAACAATTGAAGCTTTAGATCAATTAATGGAGGGGTTTGCTGGCGATGGAACGCTTATGTATGGGGTTGAGGCCAAGTTTTATTCTAATAAGGTAAAATTAAATAATAATTTTGAAACTAATATAAAAAATCTTTTTGCTTTAGGTGATGGTGCTGGTGTAACAAGAGGCTTGATGCAAGCTAGTATGAATGGAATTGTTTTTGCTAGAAGATTAAAAAAACCACTTTAAGTGGTTTCTTTTATTAAATTTTCAGTTAACGTATACCAATAAGCTTTTATTTCGTCCAACCTTTCTTTTGTTAGAGCTTCAAAGCGCATTGTAATATTAGGGCCGGTGTTTGATGCCCTTATTAAAGCGAAACCATCATCATAGATTATTTTGGCACCATCAATTGTAATTACATTTTCTTTTTTTGTAATGGCATGTGTTACTATTTGATCAATTACTTTAAATTTTTTGCTGTCCTCAGCTTTTATTTTTAATTCAGGAGTTGAATAGTAATGATTAATATTATCTAGTAATTCACTACAGGTTTTATTAGTATTGGTTAGAATTTCAATTAATCTTAATGAAGCGTATATGCCATCATCATAACCAGGGAAGCGATCATTAAAGAAAATATGACCGGAATATTCACCACCAAATAGAATGTTTTCGTTGGCGATGGCGGCTCTTAAGTATGAATTGCCTGTTCTTGATAGAATTGGAATGCCCTTTAATTTTTTTATTTCATCTTCAAGTGATTTAGAACACTTAACATCATAAAGGATTCTTTTGTCCGCTAACTTATCAATAATATCGCGAATAACGATGATCATTATTTTATCAGTTTCTACAATATTTCCTTTTTCATCAATTAAACCAAGGCGATCACCATCACCATCATAAGCAAAGCCAATATCGGCTTGTTCTTTTTTTACAGTATTGATTAACGATTCTAAATTTTTGTGAATACTAGGATCTGGGTGATGATTTGGAAAATTAGAATCATTTTCAAAAAAAAGCGGAATATAATTTATTTTAATTTTTGCTAATACATTTTTTATGATTGCGGTGGTGGATCCGTTACCAGCATCAAAAACGGCTTTAATTTTTTTAGGTCCGAATTGTAAATCGTTTAGTAAAAAATTTATATATTCTTTTTTGATGTTTTTATTGGTTATTTTTCCTCTTCCTGCTGCAAATTTATTTTTTTCGATAAAATCTCTTAAAAATAAAACATCATCGCCAAAACAATTATGAATTCCATTAAAAGAAAATTTAAAACCGTTATATTCTTTCGGATTGTGCGAAGCAGTAATCATGATTCCTGATTTTGCTTTAAAAAAATGCCATCCAAAATAATAAATAGGAGTTGTGCATAGGCCGATATTAATGACATCAATACCTGTGTCGGTAATGCCTTTGATGGTGTGCAGGCAAATGGTTGGGGATGATTGTCTGTTATCATAACCAACTAGAGTGAAAGTTTGATTTCGTTGTTTAATAATGCTGCCAAAAGCGCGCCCTAAGTTATATGCAAATTGTTCATCAACTTGGGAAGGGTAGATGCCTCTAATATCGTAAGCTCGAAAAATTGTTTTGTCCATTTTTATCACCTAAAATAATTATATCATATTTGAAAAATAAAAAGAAAAAGTGTATAATAAATATTATAAGACTTGGAGGGAATTATGAAGCATACAACAATCAAAAATATTGAGAAAAACATGAAATATATTACAAGGTATTATCGAAGATTAACTTATTATACAAGGCAAAACTTGGCGGTTGGCAGTATTAACGAATGGATTGTTGATAATTATTATTTGTTAAGCGAGCAAGAACAAACGATTAAGCACGAATTAAGCAGCATTAAAATATTACAAATAAAACCAAAAAGAAGACAGTATTTAGATAATTTAGTTAATGGATATCTTGAAGGTGAAAATTATAAATTAGATACAAATTTGTTGTTTGTTTTTTTAAATAAGTATCAAAAAGAAGATGAAGATTATTTCACATATGATGAGATTGATTATATAAATAGTGCAATCAAATGTAATATTATTTCTAAATTAAAGAATCTAACTGAAAGAATAGGTTCTAAGTTTTTTGAAAAAGAAAGATTGGATGCTTGTTTTAAGAAACTATTAAGACAAATTGAAAAAAAACAATTAGTTGATTTTAATAAGTGTATGCCCCTAGATGGGGATTTAGTTTCTTCGCCTTTTAAAATAACGGAAATTAATCATCGAATTAGTGGATTAGGGGAGTTTGCTGAAGAAGCTTTTATAAAATTAAATGAATTGTTGCAAAAGAATAATACTACTTTGAAGGAAATAATTGATTTAGAACACGAAGAAAGAACTTATGAAAATCTATTAATGGTAAATTTAATTTCTTCTTTTAAAGTAGCAATTAGGTTTAAGTTAGAGGATTTATATACAAGAATCAGTTTTGTTGAAAAAGCTTTGATTAATGAAAAAGCGGGAATTTACGACAAAATGTATGAGGTTTCAAAAATTGAGTATCGTCGGCGAATAAAATATTGGGTTAGGAAAAAGCGAAAAAAAGAATATCATTTTATTATAGAAATGTTGGAAAAAGCAGATGAACAGCATATTGGATTTCTTTTGTTTCCTGAAAAGAATTATAATCTACGAACGTGGGTATATATATTAGTGGTAGTTTTTTTAACTCTTGGTTTTAGTTATTTAGCAATGGTTTATTTAGGGATGTTAGCGTTCTTTTTATTCTTAATTCCTAGTTGCGGATTTGCGGTTGAGGTAATCAATCAAATTTTGATGAAAAAGGTTGATACGCAAACATTATTTAGAATTAAATTAGAAAATCACCTGCCCAAGGAATATAGTTCAATGATTGTGATTCCGACAATTGTGCAAAGTACGGAAAAAGTTAATGAGATGTTTGATAATTTAGAATTATTTTATTTGTCAAATCGAACTGAAAATCTTTATTTTTGTTTGTTAGGTGATGTGACTGGTGAAAAAAGTGCGAAAGTAAAAAATGATGAAAAAATTGTTAAAATCGGTTTAGAAAAGGCTAAGTTATTAAACGATAGGTATGGGAAAGAGATTTTTTATTTTATTTATCGTAATCGGTTTTTTAATGAGAAAGAAGATAATTATTTAGGTTATGAGCGTAAAAGAGGCGCAATAAAGCATTTTAATCAATTATTATTGGGGCGATTAAGCGAAAAAGAAAAAGAAAAATATTTTCGGTGTCATACTTTTGCAAATTTTAAAACAAAGATTAAATATGTAATTACGCTGGACGCTGATACAAAATTGTTGTTGAACACAGCCTTAAAACTAATTGGAACGATGGTTCATCCAATGCATAAACCAATTTTATCTGATGATGGAATGAGAGTGGTTAAGGGCTATGGAATTATGCAACCAAGAGTTAGTATTGATGTTGAAGTAACTAATAAGTCTGAATATTCGCAGTTGTTTGCTGGACTTGGTGGACTTGATATTTATTCAACAAAGCAATTTGATCTTTATCAAGATGTTTTTGGTGAGGGAAGTTTTACTGGTAAGGGGATATATGATTTAGAAACTTTTGATAAATTGTTAGGCAATACTTTTCCGGAGAATCTCATTTTAAGTCATGACTTGATTGAAGGGAATTATTTAAGATGTGGTTATATTAGTGATGTTGAGTTGTTTGATGGGTTTCCGTCAAAGTATTTAAATGATGCAATGCGGCATCATCGTTGGACGCGTGGTGATTGGCAAATAATTAGTTGGCTTAAAAAGTATGTTAGAAATGTTAAAAACGATTTGGTTCTTAATCCAATTAATTCGATTGGTAAATTTAAAATATTTGATAATTTAAGAAGAAGTTTACGCAGTCCTTTCTTGTTTTTGATTTTAATTTATGGTTTTTCTTTTAGTAAAAGTCCGGGATGGACTTTGGCCTCAGTTTTAATTATTATTGCGGTACCAATTTTCTTTTATTTGTTGCATCATGTTTTATCGAGACAAAAGTATGATGTTTTTCTAAGATATTATTTACGAATCATATGGGGGATTTTAGCTGTTTTAGCAAAATCAATTATTGTCCTTGCTTTGCTTCCGTATGAAGCATATCTTTATCTTGATGCAATTACTAAGTCCTTATATCGGATGTATGTTAGTAGAAGAAATTTGCTTAATTGGATAACTTCGGAAGAAGTTGAAGCAACTTCAAAGAATACTTTAGGTAACTATATTAAGAATTTTAGGATAAATTATGTGGCGGCAATTGTGCTTATTTTGTTAACTTATTATTTAAATTCTGATGCGCTATCATTTGCTAGTTTTGTAGCAATTATTTGGGTAATTGCGCCAATACTTATGTCATTTGTCAGTCAGGATATTGTTAATTTTCAGGAAAAACCAACCAAAAAAATGGAAAGTGATATTCGAGAAATTGCTGGGCGAACCTGGCTTTTGTTTGAAAAGTATTTGGTCCGTGAAAATAATTATTTAGTGCCAGATAATTATCAAGAAAATCGTAATCAAAAAGCAGATTCACGTACTTCACCAACTAATATTGGGTTTTCATTAATTGCAATTGTGTCAGCTTGTGAATTAAAAATCATTTCACAGGCCGTTGCGGTTGATAAAATTAACAATGTTGTTAAAACGGTTGAGGGGTTAAAAAAATGGAATGGGCATTTGTATAATTGGTATGATATAAAATATAAAAAAGAGTTGTCGCCATTTTTTATTTCAACGGCCGATAGTGGAAATTTTGTATCTGGTTTATATGTTGTTAGAGGATTTTTAGAGCAATTTGGGTGTTATAAATCGTTAAAATATCGAATTAAAAAATTAATAGATGAAACTGATTTTTCAAAGTTATACAACGAAGAAGGTGATGTTTTTAGTATTGGGTATATTGTTAATGAAGGATCTTTGGTTCCTTATAATTATAATAATTTTTTATCTGAGGCAAGACTTGCTAGTTTTGTGGCGATTGCTAAGGGTGACGTCCCTTTTAAACATTGGTTTCGACTAGATAAAACTTTGACGAAATATAAATGGTCGAAGGGAGTTGTTTCTTGGTCGGGGACGATGTTTGAGTATTATATGCCGCTTATTTTTATGAAGACTTTTGAGCATACTTTGTTGGACGAAACATATGCATTTGCTTATTACGCTCATCGTGAATTTATGCGTGAGGTAAATCCAAAATTGCCATTTGGTTTATCTGAATCGGCTTATAATGAGTTAGATGATTCGCAAAATTATAAATACAAGGCTTTTGGAATTCCTTACTTAAAGTTTCATGATAGTGAAATCCCGCAAATTGTTGTGTCGCCATATGGATCAATGATGGCGTTGGGGAAATACCCGGTTGAGGTTTATAATAATATCAAAAAATTCAAAAAATTGGGAATGGGTGGTGAATTCGGGCTTTATGAGGCTTATGATTATGAGGATGATGCAATTGTTAAGGCCTATTATGCACATCATCAGGGAATGATTTTGGCCAGTATCACCAATTATTTAAAGGATAATGTTATTCAAGATTATTTTCATGCTGATAAACAGATTCAATCGGTTGAAATTTTATTAAAAGAAAAAGTTCAAATAAGAACATATATTGATTTGAAGATCGCAAGATATAAGAAGTATAATTATAAACGTGATATTTATGAAAACGACATGCGTGAACAGGAAGGGATTATGCCAATTCCTGAGGTTGGTATTTTATCAAACGGATTCTATACAACGTTTATTAATGATCGTGGTTTGGGTTTTAGTCGGTATAAGAATTTGCAAATAAATCGTTATCGGAAACATGCAAATGAAAATTATGGAATTTTTGTTTATTTGAAAAATAAAAAAAATAATAAGATTTGGAGCAACACATATAGTCCGCTCGAGGTTGTCGCTGATCATTATCATGTTGTTTTTGCATCAGACCGAATTAAAATTGTGCGTGAAGACGATCAAATTATTACGAGTACGGAAATTGTTGTGACAAAAGATCATAATGCTGAAATTAGAAGAATTAAAGTTGAAAACACTAGTGATAAAACAGTTGATTTAGAATTAACGTCTTATGGTGAGATGGTAATAGCAAGGCCGGAAGAAGATATTGCTCATCGTGTTTTTAACAGCATGACAATTAATTGTGAGATTGACGAAGTGTCTTCTTCTTTGATTTTTAATCGTAAATCCAGAACGAAGACAAATACACGATATTTTATTATTAATCGTTTTTTTTGTGAAGATGATGATGGGCTTTTTCAGTATGAAACTTCGCGGTTAAATTTTATTGGGCGTAATAATAATAGTAAAATTCCAAATAAAATAATAAAAAATGAAAAATTAACCAGTAATTGTGATTTGTTGCTTGATCCGATTATGAGTATTCGAAAAAAAGTTAGTTTAGAACCAGGTAGTAAAAAAATATTATATTTATTGGTTGGATTTGGTAAGTCAAAAGAACAAGTAATTGATATTGTTAATGTTTATAATAGTGCTAGGGAAGTTGACTTGGCGTTTGAAAAGACAACTATCTTTAATAACATGCGAAATAAATATGCTAATCTTAATGGTAATGAACTAAGAGCTTATCATCGTTTGTTGAAGTATGTTTATCAGCCAATTTTTGATTATCAGCGAAAAGAATTATTGCCGATGAATACGTTAAATCAACAAAGTTTATGGAAGTTTGGTGTTTCTGGAGATTTGCCAATTATTTTGGTTGATGTCTTTAGCGCCGAAAATTCAGGATTTATCGATGATTTATTAAGGGCTTATGAATTTTATCAAAATCGAGCAATTTATGTTGATGTTGTTATTATTAATAATGAAGATGCTGAGAAGCGCGAACTGGTGCGAAAATCAATTAATCGAATTATGTATCGGATAAACAGTTTAAATGAGTTTGATCCTACTTCTGGAAAAGTATTGATTATAGAAGATGTAACTGAAGAGGAACGAATTTTGTTAAAAACGGTGGCAAGTCTTTATTTTGATGGGTCTTTACGAAAATCGTTAAGTGATCAAATTAATGAGTTAGAGGAACATAAAGAATCCGTTTCATCTTTTGTCGAAATAAATGATATGGTTGTTTTGGGTGAAAAAGATATTTTATCTAATTATGGAAGGTTTTTGGATGATGGACGTGAGTTTTTAGTTAAAACAACTGATACACCAATGCCGTGGTCGAATGTGTTAGTTAATGAAAATTTTGGAACGGTAATTACTAATAATTTTGGTGGTTTTACATATGCTTATAATAGTCGTGAGTTTAAATTAACGAGTTGGAGTAATGATTTTGTAAGTGATCCATCTAGTGAAAAAATTTATTTTAATCACGAAAGGGTAATTCCAAGTGAGGTAAGACATGGAATTGGTTATTCGGTGTTTGTCGTTAAGACGAAAAAGGTTTCGTTTGAAATAACTGTTTTTGTACCTACAAATGATAATGTAAAAATTTATGACATAAAGATTTTAGCGGGCAGTGGGTATGCTGATTTTGAGTTTGATTTTATTCCAGTTCTAGGTGTTAGTGAAGAGATAACTGCGAGGCATCTGGTTTCTGAGTTTGATGAAAAAAATAATTGTGTTATGTTGAAAAATGTTTATAGTAAAGAATTTAAACAAGAAAGAGTGTTTGTTGGAAGTTCTGAAAGAATAATTAATTGTAAGTTGGATAAAATTGATAGCAAATCAATTTCGGTTAATTTTGATTTGAAGAATACGAAAAGATTTTGTTTTACGATAGGCTGTGGTAATGATGAAGAGGTGATTAATAAGTATCGTGATTTAGGTAATGTTGATTGGGCTTTGGTTGAAGTAAAAGAAAAATGGAATGAAAGATTAGGAAAATTAAAAATAAAAACGCCAGATGATAGTTTAAATTACTTGGTTAATGATTGGTTGCTATATCAAGTTTACGCTTCGCGGTTGTGTGGAAGAGCGGCTTTTTATCAAGTTGGTGGGGCGATTGGTTTCCGGGATCAATTGCAAGATACATTGTGTTTGTTGTATAGTAATCCTGATTATACAAAAAAACAAATTTTGAAACATGCTAATCATCAATTTGTTGAAGGTGATGTGTTGCATTGGTGGCATGAAGAAACTTCATTTGGAGTGCGAACCAGGTTTTCAGATGATTATTTGTGGTTAATTTATGTTACTTATGAGTATTTGAAAACGACTGATGATTATAGCATTTTGGAAGAAAAGGTTGGTTTTGTTGATGGTGAAATGCTTTTTGAAAATGAAATGGAAAAGGGGATTGTATTTAGTTATTCTTCGGGTAAAGAAAGTCTTTATTATCATTTGAAATTAGCGATTAGTTTAGCTTTAGAGAGATTTGGTGAAAATGAATTACCATTGATTGGTGCGGGTGATTGGAATGATGGAATGAACAAGGTCGGTAGTACTGATGAAGGCGAAAGTGTTTGGGTTGGGTTTTTCTTGTATGATTTGTTATTAAAGATGGCGGAGATTAGCGTTGAAATTGATTTAAAAGAAAATTGGTTAAAACGCGCCCAGGATTTGAAGGAAACGATTAATCGTGTTGCTTGGGATGGTGAGTGGTATTTGCGAGCTTTCTTTGATGATGGGACACTACTTGGAAGTCATGAAAATAAGGAATGTCAAATTGATTTGATTTCACAAGCGTGGTCAATGTTAACGGGAGTTGTGGATCAAAAAAGGATGAGAGGAATGATTGGTGAAGTTGAAAAAAGATTGGTTGATAAAGAAGCAGAAATTATTAAGTTGTTAACTCCAGCGTTTACGGGACTTGAAAAAAATCCAGGTTATATTAGTGAGTATTTATCAGGAATTAGAGAAAATGGGGCGCAATATACGCATGCTGCTTTGTGGTACATTATGGCTTTGGCAAAGGTTGGTGAAACAAAGAAGGCCTATCAACATTTCAAGATGATTAATCCAATTAATCGAAAAAGTGAAATCTACAAGGTAGAGCCCTATGTTATGGCTGGCGATATTTATTCTAATCCAAATTTTTTGGGTCAAGGAGGGTGGACATGGTATACTGGTTCTGCTAGTTGGGCTTATAAGGTAATTCTTGAAAGTTTAATCGGAATTACGAAGGTTGGGGATAAACTGCATATTAAACCTAATTTTGATCCTAAATGGGAAAAAATTGAAATTGAATATCAGTTTGGAAATTCAAGGTATTTTTTAACGGTTTATTATGCTGATGATGAATATGTGGTTGATTTAATTGATGATCAAAAAGAACACAAAGTGGTGTTAAAAAAGGAGGAAAAATGAGATTAGATTTTAAGAATGTTGATTTGGTTGATGTTAGTTTTAAAGGAATTGAACAATTTTTGAAAGATTATGATAATTATTTAGGGTGGTATCATTTTGAAAAAATTGCAAATCTTGATTTAATTAATCGATTACGAGCAAAAAGTGAGTTTATTGTTAAAAACTGTGATGTCTTTTTAATTGTTGGGATTGGTGGTTCTTTTTCAGGAACGAAAGCGATTCTTGAATCTTTAAATCCTTATTTTTCTGATAAGAAACCAGAAATATATTTTGTGGGCAATAGTTTGTCAAGTGATTATTTATTTGCTTTGAAAGAAAAGATTAAGGATAAATCAATTATGATTAATTATGTTTCAAAGTCTGGTAAAACGTTGGAATCAAGATTAGTTTTTAATGATTTAATGTTAATGATGCATGAAAAGTATGAGACTGATGAAATTGAAAAAAGAGTTATTTATACAACTAGTGATGAAAAAATTGTTCCTAAGAATTTTGATTGGTTTAAGATTGAAGATGATATTGGTGGTCGGTTTTCGGTGTTTTCGCCAGTTGGTCTCCTTGCTTTTTTTGTTAATGGAATAGATGTTGAAAAGTTGTTGGAAGGTGTTGAAAGGGCAAATGCTAATTTAGATTTAGCTAAACAAATTGCTCGTTTTCGTTATTCGATGATTAAAGCGAGAAAAGAAATTGAAGCATATGTCGTGTATGAACCGAAACTTTTTAGTTTGCTTGAATGGATTAAGCAGTTAATTGCTGAATCGCTTGGAAAAGATGGTCAGGGATTGTTTCCGGTTGGGTTAGTTAATACGACTGATCTTCATTCTTTTGGTCAGTATTTACAAGAGGGCAAGCGTAATGTTTTTGAGTTTGTGATAAAAGTTGATAGCGAAGAAAAGATTTTTATTAATGAATTAAATAAAAACTTAGATGAAATAAATGAAGTGGCACTAGAAGCAACAATGAAAGCACATCATCAAGGTGGTGTTCCAAATGGATTAATTGATCTTGGGAAATTGGATGAAATGAGTTTAGGAATGTTTATGCAAATGATGATGTTGAGTTGTGTTTTTAGCGGTTTTTTAGAAAAGGTGAATCCGTTTGATCAAGAAGGGGTAGAAGTGTATAAAGAAGAAATGAGATTAACAATAGGTTAATCTTTTTTTGTAAAATATAGAAAAAAAGTTTGACAAAAGAGTTAATTTATTTTATACTTTAAGTGTAATATCAATATAGTAGTCATAAGTGAAGGGGAGTTTTTTATGAAGAAAAAGTTTTATTTTAGAAAAAAAGGATTTACGTTAATAGAATTGTTAGCAGTAATAGTAATTTTAGCAATTATTTTATTAGTTGCTTTTCCAATTGTCTTAAACGTAATTTCTGAGGCAAGAAAAGGAGCATTTGAATCTTCAGCTTATGGTCTTTCAAAAACTTCAGAAAATGAATGTATGGCTAATTTAGTAAAAGGGGATTCTAAAGTAATGGAAATTACATTTGAAGGTGGTATTATTACTTCAGAGGATATGATTAGTTTTTCTGGTAGAGCGCCAGAAGATGGTGTAATTATTATTAATCAAAATTGTAAAGTACAAATGGCAGTTACTGATGGTTATTGGTGTGTTCAAAAAGCTTTTAATAATAAAGAAGTAACGGTAACTAGATTATCTGATATGGAGAGTGATTGTGAAATAACTGATTTTGCTGGCTTAATTGAATGGACTTTGCAAGAGGATGGAAACTTATCGGCATTGTTACCAGAAGTAACAGGACCTAATGTTGAATATAGTAAAGATGGTATTAGTTGGCAGGAAAGTAATCTTTTTGAAGATTTAGAAGCAAATACAACCTATACTTTTAGAATAAGAATCGATGGTGTTGAAACTGACGAATTAATTAGTGTTGCTTCACCAAATGTTTATACAATTATATATCAAGCAGGAACTGGCGGAAGCGTTGATCCACTATCAAAATATGGATTAGAAGAGGGAACTGTAACAGGACCTGATGCAACTGAAAATGAAGGTTATGATTTTACTAATTTTACAATTGTTGAAGGGGCTGGTAATGGTGATTTAAATTTAAGCAATGGTAATATTAGTAATCTTGCTGGTGATATGACGATTCAAGCTAATTTTACAATTAGACAATATACGGTTAATTATCAATCAAACCAAGGGGCAACTTTTGATCCTAATTATAGGACTGTAAACCATGGTAGTGATGCAACAACACCAAGTGTAGAGATAGAAGAGGGGTATAGTTTTTCGCATTATACAGTTATTAGTGGGATTGGTAACGGAGAATTAAATACTGAAACAGGTAATGTTACTAATGTAACTGGTAATATGGTAATTGAAGCAAGTTTTACTTTAAATGAATATACTGTTTCATATACAGCAGGTACTGGGGGTAGTGTTAATACTGCATCTAGAGTTGTAAGTCATGGAGGGACATCAGATGCACCAGGACATAGTGCCAATACTGGTTATAGTTTTGCTGATTTTGAAATAACAAGTGGTAGTGGTAATGGTAATTTAAATACCAGTACTGGAGCAGTAACTAATGTAATTGGACATATGACGGTTCGTGCTAATTTTACAATTAATAGTTATACTGTTTCATATACATCATCAACTGGTGGTAGTGTTAATCCAAGTAGTGAATCAGTAAATTGGAGTTCAGCAAATACTGGAACAAGCGCAAGTCCAAGTGTTGGCTATAGTTTTACAAATTATACTTTGGAAAGTGGAAATTGTAATGGAACTTTTAGTAATAGTACTGGAATATGTAGTGATGTAAGAGGCGCAATTACAGTAAGAGCAAATTTTACAATTAATCAATATACCGTTTCATATAATGCTAATGGTGGATCTTGTAGTCCAACTTCACGAACAATAAATCATGGTGGTAGTGCTGATGGTCCAGCTTGTTCAAGAACGGGATATACATTAAGTAATTATTCAATTATAAGTGGTAGTTGTGCAAGCGGCTGGAATTCAGGGACAGGTTATTGTGGAAGTGTAACAACAAATATAACAATTCAAGCAAATTGGACGATTAACCAATATACAATAACATATCAAGCAGGAACAGGTGGAAGTGTGTCACCAACCTCAAGATTAGTAGATCATGGTGGAACGTCAGCAGCTGTTACACCAACAGCAACAACCGGATATACATTCTTTAATTTTACGGTTACTAGTGGTGCTGGTAATGGAACTTTAAATAGTAGTACCGGAGCAGTTACAAGCGTAACCGGGGCGATGACTATTCAAGCAAACTTTACGCTTAATAGTTATACTGTTTCATACATAGCAAGTACTGGTGGTTCAGTTACTGTTCCATCAAGAACGGTAAGTCATGGTGGTGACTCAGCAGCACCGGGACATACCGCTAATACTGGTTATCATTTTGTTAACTTTGAAAGAACAAGTGGAAGTGGTGGAACTTTAAATACAAGTACGGGAGCAGTTACAAATGTAACAGGAAATCAAACAATTAGAGCAAATTTTGCAATTAATAGTTATACTGTTTCATACACAGCAGGAACCGGTGGAAGTGTTAATCCAAGTAGTGAATCAGTTAATTGGAATTCAGCTAACAATGGAACGGTTGCAAATCCAAGTACTGGGTATAGTTTTACAAATTATACGCTGGAAAGTGGAGCTTGTAACGGAACATTTAGCGGAGCTACTGGAGTTTGTAGTAGCGTTAGAGAAGCAATTACGGTAAGAGCAAACTTTACAATTAATTCATATACCGTTAATTATCAATCAAATCAAGGTGCATCGTTTAATCCAACCTTCAGAACTGTGACTCATGGGGGATCATCAACAACACCAACAATAACAGTTGATCCAGGATATACATTCTCACATTATACAGCCGTAAGTGGCGTTGGTAATGGTGATTTAAATACATCAACTGGTAATGTTACAAATGTAATTGGTAATATGACGATTGAAGCAAGCTTTACTTTAAATGAATATACGATAAGTTATATAGCAAGCACTGGCGGGACAGTCAGCATCGCTTCAAGAGTAGTAACGCATGGTGGAACATCTGCTGCACCAGGTCATAGTGCGAATACGGGATACACATTTTCTAATTTTGAAATTACTAGTGGAAGTGGCAATGGAACATTAAATACAAGTACGGGAGCAGTCACAAATGTAATTGGTCATATGACGGTAAGAGCTAATTTCACGATTAATACTTATACTGTTTCATATACCGCAAGTACTGGTGGAAGTGTTAATCCAAGTAGTGAATCAGTAAATTGGAGTTCAGCTAATATTGGAACAAGTGCAAGTCCAAGTACCGGATATTCGTTTGTTAATTATACAATTACAAGTGGAACTTGTAGTGGAACATTTAATAATAGTACTGGTATTTGTAGTGATGTAAGAGGAGCAATAACGGTTCAAGCAAATTTCACAATTAATACATACACATTAACCACAAGCGTAACTGGAAGTGGAACAATAACTCCAAGCGCTGGCGTACATACATATAATCATGGAGCTAATGTCACTGTAACAAATAGTGCAAGTACCGGATATACTTTTACGGGATGGTCAGGGTCTTGTTCTGGAACAGGCAGTTGTAGTGTCAGTATGACGCAAAATAGAAGTGTTGGGGCCACATTTACCATTAATCAATATACCGTAACATATAATGCTAATGGTGGATCGTGTACACCAACCTCAAGAACAGTTAATTATAATACAACATCAGCCGCACCATCATGTTCAAGAAGTGGCTATAATCTAACTGGTTATACTATTACAAGCGGCAGTTGTGCAGGAACATTTACAGCCTCAACTGGGGCGTGTAGTAATGTTCGGGCAAATATAACAATTAGAGCTGATTGGGTAGCCTCTTGGAGTTGTGGGCAAACAGTCAGTTGGCAAGGAGTAAACTATGCAACAGTGCAAATTGGCACCCAATGCTGGTTTGCAGAAAATTTACGCGCTACACATAATGGTTGTTTATCTAATATATGGAATTCATCATCACCATACAATGCATGTGCTGTTAAGGGAGGAGCTGGATGGGATCAAAATGAAGTGTTGTATCAATGGGGTGCTGCGATGAATGGTAGTACAACTGAAGGTGCACAAGGTTTATGTCCAACTGGGTGGCATATCCCAACCGATGCTGAGTACACAACGCTAACTAATTATGTAAATAGTGTAGTGACTAATAGATGTGGTGGTATTGATAATGGAATTGCTAAATCAATGGCTTCAACAACAAATTGGAACGCCACCACAAACACATGTGCAGTTGGAAACGACCAAAGCTCGAATAATGCAACGGGGTTTAACCTAAAACCGTCTGGCGCCCGTAATGCTACAGGAGAGCTTAGCAATGTAGGTAGTCTCGGCTTCTTGTGGACTTCTACTCCTTCATCCGCTGATGCGTTGGACCGTTACTTGTACAGCACTACTGCGACTGTCTATCGCACTACTTATTCGCAGGTTTACGGGCACTCGGTTCGTTGTCTTTTGGGACCATAATCCGCCGAGTGCAAAGCACGAAGGCTTTAACTTTCACTTGCTTGCAAGTGACCTTGCACCCCCTTTGAAAGGGGGTGCCAAAACCAAGAAACAGGGAAAAAGAATACAAAACAGGGACCAAAAAAATCAATACCCAACACCTCCCTGGTTGCGATTAAGCAGACAGGGAGGTGGTTAAAAAAAGGAATTTTTATGAGTAAATTATATTAATTGCTTAGAAAAAGATTAACAATAGGTTAATCTTTTTTTAATTTTAATATTTAGGTGATATTATTTTTAAAATCTTGGGAGTAGATATGATTGATTTTGTCGTTTGTGATGATGATAAAAGAATAAGCGAAAAAGTGTCTGATTTAATTGATCAGGTTATGTTTGATTGGGGTGAATATAAGAAATATTTATTTTTTGATTATGATGATAAATTTTTAGATTTTGTTGAAAAAAGTAATAGTTTAACAATATATATTTTAGATATTGAAACTAAAACATCTTCAGGAATTGATATTGCTTTTAAGATAAGAGAAAAAGATTATAATAGCGTTATTATTTTTTTGACTGCTCATCCTGAAAAAGGAATTGAAGTTTTAAGAAATGAATTTTTAAGTTTAACTTTTATTGTAAAAAGTGAAGATTATCTTGTTAGATTAAAATCAGCAATTTTAAAAGGTTTAAAAATGTTTGATTGTAAAAAATTATTATCTTTTGAAGCGGGGAAGGTGAGTTTTCGGTTTTTAATTGATGATATCAATTATATATATCGTGATACTTTTTCTAGAAAGTGTGTGGTTGTGACTGATAATACAAAGCTGTTGGTAAGAAAACCGCTTTGTTTTTTTGAAAATAATTTAGATTTTGTTAAAACTCATCGTGCTTGTTTGGTAAATAAAAATAAGTTAGTTTGTTTTGATAAAAAAAAGCGAAAAATTATTTTTTTGAATGGTGAGGAATTAGATTTGGTAAGTAGTTTGTGTGGTGATTTAGATGATTAAAAGTTTAATTACTGGTTTTGTTTGTCTTTTTATTGTTTATAAGATATTAGATTTAAAAAAGAGTTGGTTGTTGGTTTTGATGGGTCTTGGTTTTTCAATTTTGCTTTATTTTTCTTATAATGATAGTTTTTATCGAATTATTGCTAATTATTTAATTTTGATTGTTGTTTTGTTTCTTTATGCAAAAATAAATATAATTAGGTTATTTTTAGG
>CAYGGG010000012.1:0-18709 GCA_964349455.1 uncultured Muribaculaceae bacterium
CATCATAATTTATCATTAATTAAATTAAAAACCTAATTAATTATCGTGACTTTTTGAAAATTGCTTTGTTTTTGGATTTAAATTAGACACATTTTGGATTTAGTGCTAAAGTGATAAGTAAGGAAAGGAGCGTGTCAAAATGAAAAGAGTAACAAAAAGAACTGAAATTAACAATGGTAATCAATTTTTTGCAATTTTTCCAAATTTAATCAATACCATTGCTGGCATCATTACCGCACTTTTATTGATTAGAATTTTCTTAAAATTGTTTAATGCTAACGCACAAAACGCAATTGTTGATTTTATTTACTCAATTAGCGCAATTTTTATAAGACCATTTAAAAATGTTTTTTCAAATCTTGAATTTGGTGATGGAATGATATTTGAACTCAATACATTAATCGCCGTGTTATTTTATGTTTTTATAGCATGGATAATTATGAGTCTATTTTTTAATTTTACTGGTAGAAAGGTAAAAGAAGAATTCACCGAAACGCTAGAGTAGAAAAATCAGTCAAAACATTTGTAAATTAAAAAGCAGAAATTATTTTCTGCTTTTTTTTGGGCTAATTTTGATAACGTTTATTTTTCTTCAACCAATTTTAACGAAACAATTAAAGCGCCATCGCCTCTACGTTCTTCTAATTTTACGATTCTTGAATAGCCACCCTCACGCTCTTTATACTTGGAAGCAAGTTCATCAAAAACTTTTTTAGCAACAGTTTTATCATTGTGAAAAAAAGCTAAGGCTCTTCTTCTTGAACCTAGATCACCTTTTTTACCATACGTAATCATTTTATCAACCAATTTTTTAACTTCTTTAGCTCTTGTCTCGGTTGTTTTAATTTCACCGTTCATTACTAAATCTTTGGTTAAATTAGCTAACATACTACGTCTGTGTTTATTGTCTACTCCTAATTTTCGATACATCTAATGTCCTCCTAATCTTCTTTTTTTAATTCAAGACCCTTGGCATTAATTTTTTCCATTACTTCTTTTAATGATTTTTGTCCTAAATTTCTAATTTTCTTTATTTCAGAAGCAGTTTTACCGACAATATCTCCAATTGTCATAATTCCTGCTTTCTTTAAACAATTTTCAGCTCTTGGTGTTAATTCTAACTCATCAATTGAAGCTTCTAAACTTTTTTGTTTTTTATCTTCTTTTTGAGACAACATAATTCCAGTTGTTCCAGCTAATTCACTTAACTCCATTAACATTTTAAAATGTTCAATTAATATTTTTGCAGCCAGTGCCATTGATTCTTCTGGTCTTAGTGCACCATTTGTTTTAACGCTTAGCGTTAGTTTGTCATAATTAGCATTCTGCCCAACTCGAGCACTCTCGACATCGTAACTGACTCTTTCAACTGGTGAATACATTGCATCAATTGGAATAAAACCAATTTTTTCATCTTCTAATTGTAATTTGTTTTCATTTGAAGGAATATATCCTCTCCCGTTATTAACAATCATTTCAATATCTAATTTGCCACCCTTGGCAACATTAGCAATCACTAGGTCTTTATTAATTATTTCAACATCTGCATCACACTTAATATCACCAGCCGTTACTGTTTTTTCTTCACTAACTGATAAATTAATTGTTTTTTGTTCATCAGAATAATTTCTGATGGCGATATTTTTTAAATTTAAAACAATTGTTGTTAGATCTTCAACAACACCATCTAACGTTTGAAACTCGTGCATTGCTCCTTCAACTTTAATTGCAACAATTGCACTTCCTGGTAAGCTAGATAACATTACTCTTCTTAGGGCGTTCCCTAAGGTAACACCAAACCCTCTTTCAAGGGGCTCTAGTTCAAACTTTCCATAATTATTATTCTCAATATACTCAGTAACTTTGTAATTTGGTTTTTCAAAATTTAACATTTTACACTCTCCTTTTTTTAATTACGTGGTCGCTTTGGTGGTCTGCATCCATTATGCGGCACTGGCGTCACGTCTGTGATTGCTAAAACTTCCAAGCCGGCTGTTTGTAAAGATCTGATTGCTGTTTCTCTTCCTGAACCTAACCCTTTTACAAAAACTTCAACTTGCTTCATGCCCATTTCAACAGCTGCTTTACCAGCTGCTTCAGCTGATGTTCCTGCGGCAAATGGCGTTGATTTTCTACTTCCTTTAAAACCTAACGTTCCCGCCGAAGCCCAACTAATCGCATTTCCTTCTTTATCTGCAATCGTTACAATTGTATTGTTAAAAGTTGAATGTATGTAAGCTCGTCCTTCTGGCACATTCTTTTTTGTTTTTCTTTTTCTTGCTTTATAAGCCATTTTTTACCTCCTTATTTTTTCTTGTTAGCAACGGTTTTAGCAGGGCCTTTGCGAGTCCTTGCGTTGCGATTGGTTCTTTGGCCTCTGACTGGTAATCCTTTTTTATGTCTTATTCCTTGATAAGAATTTATTTCCATCTTCGTTTTTACATTCATACCAACTTCACGCCTAAGATCTCCTTCAGTCGTATGTAAATCAACTAGATCACGAATTGCAACTAATTCTTCCGTTGTTAAATCTTTTACTTTTTTATTTTCATCGATTTTTGCTTTGGCCAAAATTTCTTTTGCCAAACCAGCACCGATTCCAAAAATATACGTTAACGAAATAACTACTCTTTTATCGTTTGGAATTTCAACGTTTTTAATTCTTGCCATATTTACCTCCTCTTAACCTTGTCTTTGCTTATGTTTTGGATTTGCACATATAACATATACGCGTCCTTTTCGTTTTATTATTTTACATTTTTCACAGATTTTTTTTGCCGAAGCTCTTGCTTTCATCTTAATTCCTCCTAATTTTTCCGATAAATTATACGGCCCTTACTCAAATCATAAGTTGATAATGCTAATGTAACAATATCTCCCGCCGAAATTCGAATATGATACATTCTAATTTTTCCTGACACATGAGCCGTAATAACGTGCCCATTTTCAAGCTCAACTTTAAAAGTTCCACCCGGTAATAATTCTAAAACCTTACCGTCAACTTCAATTAAATCTTCTTTCGCCATATAATCACCTCTTTGTTAATATTTCGTATCCATCTTCTAAAATTAATACGGTGTGTTCAAAATATGCTGATGGTCTGTAATCTGCTGTTATAATTGTCCATCCATCCTCTTTTATCAAAACTTGATCAGTCCCCAGATTAACCATTGGTTCAATTGCAATTGTCATTCCTTTTCTTAGAACTGGCCCGGTTCCTTTTTTTCCATAATTTGGAATATCTGGTTTTTGATGTAATCTCTTTCCAATTCCATGTCCAACTAAAACCTTAACAACCGATAAATTATGTTTTTTTAAATAACTAGATATTGCATATCCAATGTCACCAACATGACAATTTGCTTTTAGAACCTTAAGTCCTTCTTCTAAACTTTTTTTAGTGTGATAAATCAAATATTCTTTTTCTTTGCTCACTTCACCAACTGGATATGTTCCACCAGTATCACCATAATACCCCTCAAAACAAACACCTATATCAATTGAAACAATATCGCCGGTTTTGAGTTTTCTTTTTCCAGGAATACCATGAACTACTTCTTCATTAATTGATACGCAGATTGCTTTTGGAAATCCTTGAAAATTTAAAAAAGCGGGGCTTGCGTTGTTCTCAACAATATACTTATGAGCAATTTGATTTAAATAATCAGTTGTTACGCCAGCTTTAATATTTTTTGCAACTAATTCTAAAGTTTGATAGGCAATTTGACTCGCTTTTTTCATTTTATCAATTTTCATCAATCATCTTCCTTATTTCACTAAAGATCATATCAATTGATAAAGTTCCATCAACCTTGAAAAGAATTTTTTTGTAATAATCAAGCAAAGGCGCCGTTTCTATTTGATAAACTTTAAACCTTTCGTTTAAAACTTCTTCTGTATCATCATTTCTTCTTATTAGATCGCCCCCACAAATATCACAAACATTATCTTTTTTCGGTTTTTGATAAAATTGATTGAAATTGGCTTTACAGTTTTCACATACCAATCTTCCTAAAATTCTTTTTTTGGCTGTTTCTTGATCAATTTCAATTAAAAAGAGATAATCTAATTTTTCAAATTGTTCAAGCAAAATTGCTTGTTCGATATTTCTTGGATAGCCATCTAGAATGAATCCATTTTGACAATCAGCTTCCTTAATTCTTTTTTTTAACAAATTAATTACAATGTTACCATCAATTAATCGCCCACTATTCATTTTTTCTTCAATCATCAGCCCAATTTCACTTTTTTTGTTCACTTCATTGCGAAGTAATTGACCAGTTGAAATGTTGGGTATTTGATAATGCTTTGAAATTAGTGCTGCTTGAGTTCCCTTACCCGCAGCTGGTGGTGAAATTAAAGCGATTTTTTTCATTTTCTTCTTCCACGTCGCCCCTCAAAGGTTCGACTTGTTAATTCACTATCAATTTTCTTGTAAGTTTCTAACGCTACCCCAACAACGATTAATAATCCCGTTCCGCCAATTGAAACACTTGCTGGTAATCCGGTGACATTTGCAAAGATAATTGGTAGTCCCGCAATGAAGGCGAGGAACATAGCGCCAACAAACGTTAGGTGATTTAAGACATATTTGAAATATTCAATTGTATCTTTTCCTGGTCTAATTCCAGGAATGTAACCACCATTTTTTTGTAAGTTCTCAGCCATTTCTTTTGGTTTCATTTGTAAATGGGTATAGAAATAGGCAAAGGCCATTATCAGGGCGATATATAAGATAAACCCAGGTCCGCTATTCATCATCATGTATTTTTCAACAAAATTAACAATTGCTTCATTTTTAGCAAATTGACTTACAAAAGCTGGGATTGATAAGAGGGTTGATGCAAAGATAACGGGGATAACACCAGCTGAATTTAATTTAAACGGAATATATGTGTTGCCCGCAAAACTAGTTGATTTATTAGCATATTGAATTGGAATTCTTCTTGTTGCTGTTTCAACAAAGATAACACCAACAATAATTGCTAAATAAAGAAAGACAAATGCTGAAAATAATAAAATTCCCAATTGACTATCGTCTAATATTCCCCAAGCATTCATGAACATACTTGGCATACTTGCAATAATTCCAGCCATAATAATTAATGAAATACCATTACCAATTCCACGAACTGTTATTCGATCACCCATCCAAAGCAAGAAAGCGGTACCAGCTGTTAATACTAATGAAAATTGCATATACTCTAAAACGGTTCCATTTTGAACGAAGGCAAAAGACATTAAGTATCCTTGGATAAAGGCAATTGCAATTCCTAAAACGCGCGTAATTTTATTTATTTTTTGCTTTCCAGTATGTCCTTCTTTTGCTAATTCAGAAAAGTATGGAACAACGTCCATTTGTGCTAATTGCATAATGATTGATGCGGTGATGTAGGGCATTACGCCTAGAGCGAAAATTGAGAATTGCTCCATCGCTCCGCCACCCATTATATTAATTAATTCTAAAAATCCCAAAGTTGAAGTTTGCAATGATTCTTTATTTATTCCAGGAACAATAACGGCTGTTCCAAGTTTAAAAATAAATAAAGCAAAAATTGTAAATTTAATTTTTCTTTGTAAATCTTTATTTTTTGGACTAAATATTTGTTTTATTTTGGTAAACATTAAATCACCTCTACTTTACCGCCGCTTTTTTCAATTTTTTCTTTTGCTGTTTTTGAAAAGCGATTTGCTTTGACAGTTATTTTTTTAGTTATTTCGCCAACACCTAATACTTTTAAGCCCGCTAATTCTTTTTTAATAATTCCCATTTCTTTAAGCAATTCAATTGTAACAACGCTATCATTTTCGAACTTTGCCAAATCAGTTAAATTAACAATTGCATATTCTTTTTTAAATCTTGCATTTGTAAATCCTCTTTTGGGAATTCTTCTAAACAAAGGTGTTTGTCCACCTTCAAAGCCTGGTCTAACGCCGCCACCACTTCTTGAGTTTTGACCGTTTTCACCACGACCACTTGTTTTTCCACTTCCACTACCTGGTCCGCGACCAACTCGTTTCCTTGTTTTAGTTGCGCCCTCGTTTGGTTTCATTTTATGTAATTCCATTATATCTCCTCCACTGTTTTACCACGCAATTTTGCAACTTGTTCAATTGTTTTTTGCGCTTCCAATCCTTTAAATGTTGCTCTTGCAATATTTATTTTTGTATTTGATCCTAATGATTTTGACAAAATATCTTTAACACCCGCTAATTCTAATACTAATCTAACGGGACCACCAGCTTTAACACCGGTTCCTTTTCGAGCTGGCTTTAGTAAAACGCGACTTGCACTTTGCCGTCCGATTATTTCATGCGGAATTGTTCTATTTTCAACTAAGGAAATGTCAATTATATTTTTAATTGCATTACTTTCCGCTTTTTTAATTGCTTCTGGAACTTCATTTGCTTTACCAGTTCCTAAACCAACTTTTCCTTTACGGTCACCAGCAACAACAACTGCTGAAAAACGAAAATTCCGTCCTCCCTTAGTTACTTTAACAACCCGGCTAATATTGATTACTTCTGAATCATATTTTTTTGGTTTCGGTTTTCTAAAATCATTTCTTACTTCCATCATTTACCTCCTAAAATTCCAATCCGTTTTTGCGCGCTGCATCAGCTAACGCTTTAACACGTCCGTGATATAAATAACCACCTCGGTCAAATTTTACTTTTTTTATTTTTGCCGTTTTTGCTCGTTTTGCTAATAATTCGCCAACTTTACTCGCAGATTCTAAATTCCCTCCGTTAGCTAATTTTAATTCTTTATCAATTGAAGAAGCACTTACTAAAGTAACTGATTTTTGATCATCAATGATTTGTGCAAAAATATTGCTGTTAGAGCGAAAAACATTTAATCTTGGAATTTCTTTTGTTCCTTTAACTTGGTCTTTTACTCTTGCATGTCTTTTTTTTCTTAGTGTATTACGATCTTCTTTTTTTATCATTTTTTATCCTCCTTTACTTAGAAGCCTTCTTACCGACTTTACGAATAACATGTTCATCACTATAACGAATCCCTTTTCCTTTGTAGGGCTCGGGTTTTCTAATTTTACGAATATTTGCTGCAAATTCACCAACCAATTGTTTGTCATGCCCTTTGATGATCATTTGCGTATTAGTTGGCACTTCAACGGTTAATCCCTTTGGAATTAGAATTTCAATTGGATGTGAGAACCCAGCAGCGATTGCAATATAGTCTCCTTTTAATGTGAAACGATATCCAACACCAATCATGTCTAGTGTTTTTGTATATCCTTCGGTTACACCAACCAACATGTTATTTATATTAGCGTTTGCTGTCCCATGGAAATGTTTATATTTATCATTTTTTCGTTCTGTTTTTAACTGATTTCCATCAATTATTACGGTAATGCTTTTGTCAATATTAGTTGAAAGTCCCCCTTTTGGTCCTTTTACTAAAACTTCTTGACCATTTACACTAACGGTAACATTATCAGGAATTGTTAAAATACGATTTCCGATTCGACTCATATTAATCCTCCTCTACCAGATATAAGCTAAAACTTCGCCACCAGCTTTTTCTAAGCGGGCTTTTTTATCAGTCATAACCCCTTTTGACGTTGATATAATAGCTATTCCTAATCCATTTAATACTTTAGGGATTTCACTTGCTTGAACATAAACGCGTAATCCAGGTTTTGAAATTCTTCTTAAACCAGTTATTACTCGTTCTTTTTTAGCCCCATATTTTAAATTTAATACAATTATGTTTTGGGGAGTTTCTTTTTTGATTTTAAAATCAACAATATACCCCTCTTCTTTTAAAATAGCAGCTATTTCTTCTTTTATTTTAGAAGTTGGAACTTCTACTTCTTTATATTTCATTTGATTTGCATTACGAATTCTTGTAAGCATATCAGCAATTGGATCATTTACCATTTTTTTCCTCCCTTCACATTACCAGCTGGATTTTCTAATACCTGGTATTTGTCCTTTATAAGCAAGTTCTCGAAAACAAATACGACAGATTCCATATTTTTTTAATACGGCATGTGGTCTTCCACAACGATTACATCTTGTATATTCTCTTACTTTAAACTTTGCTTTTCTTTTTAATGTTTCAATTTTACCTTTTTTTGCCATAATTTTCCTCCCTAGCCTATTTCTTAAAAGGCATTCCAAAGCCTTTTAATAGTTCTAATCCTTCTTCATTGGTTTTTGCAGTTGTAACAATCACAATATCCATGCCTCTGACTTTTAGAACATTATCATATTCGATTTCTGAAAAAACTAATTGTTCGGTTAATCCTAATGTATAATTTCCAAATCCATCAAATGATTTTGTTGGTAACCCGCGGAAATCTCTTGTTCTGGGTAGAACCATTGCAATTAATTTATCTAAAAAGTTATACATCTCTTCGCCACGAAGGGTTGTTTTACAACCAATTGCATTACCAGCTCTTAATTTAAACCCAGCGATTGCTTTTTTGGCCTTTGTAATAACTGGTTTTTGATTTGTAATCACTTCTAAATCAGCTAATGATGCATCTAATAGTTTACTATTTTGATTGGCATCACCGGTGCCGATATTAATGACAATTTTTTCTAACCTTGGTACTTCAAATTTATTTTTATAACCAAACTTATCAATCATAGCTTTTGTTATTTCTTTGTTATATTTTTCTTTTAAACGATTCATATTTGCCTCCTTACCTAGTTAATTGCCTTTTTCGTTTTACGGTTAATTCTAACTTTTTTTTCTTTTTCATACGTTGCACCAATTTTTGCCCGTCCTACGATCATTACATTTGAGGCGTCAATTGGCGCTTCAATATTGGCAATGCTTCCTGGATTTTGACCGGCTGGTTTTTGATGTTTTTTCATCATATTAAGATTTTCAACTATTACTTTATTTTCTTTGCGAAAAGTTTTAACAATTTTTCCTTCTTTGCCTTTTTCTTTTCCAGCAATTACGACTACTTTATCGCCTACTTTTAATTTCATTTTTTACCTCCTAAAGCACTTCTTTGGCCAGTGAAACTATTTTCATATATTTCTTATCACGTAATTCACGCGCTACTGGTCCAAAAATACGAGTTCCAATTGGTGATTTGTCTTCTTTGATAATAACGCATGCATTATCATCAAACTTTATATAAGAACCATCTTCTCGTCTTAATCCAAATTTGGTTCGAACAACAACTGCTTTAACAACTTTTCCTTTTTTGATTGTCCCACTAGGAATTGCTTTTTTGACAGTTCCAACAATTATATCACCGACGTTCCCGGTTTTTACTCTACTTCCACCAAGTACTTTGATGACTAATAATTCTTTTGCTCCAGAATTATCAGCTACTTTTAAACGACTTTCTTGTTGTATCATTTTCTTCCTCCTTACAAAATAATTGCTTTTTCAATTATTTCGACTAAACGATATCCTTTTTTCTTTGATATAGGCCTTGTTTCAACAATTTTTACTTTGTCTCCTATTTTAGCTTCATTTTTTTGATCATGAGCATGATACTTTTTTGAATATTTTGCTCGTTTTTTGTATTTTGGATCAACTTTATAAGTTTCTACTAAAACGACAATTGTTTTATCGCCTTTGTCACTTACTACTTTTCCAACTAATTCACGAATTGTTTTTTCCATGCTTCCTCCTTATTTTTCCATTTCTCGTTCTCGAATAATTGTTTTCATTCTAGCAACTTCTTTTCTAAGTTGACTTAATCTTGATGGTTTTTCAAGATTACCAGTTGCTTGGCTAAAGCGAAGATTAAATAATTCGGCTTTATGTGATTCTATTTTTTTGATTATTTGGTCTGAAGAAAGCTTTCTGATTTCTAAATTATTCACTTGTATCACCACTTTCTTTCATTACAAATTTGCATTTGATTGGTAGTTTATGCATTGCAATTCGTAATGCTTCTCTGGCTATCTTTTCTGATACACCATCGATTTCGAACATGATTTTTCCTTCTTTAACTACTGCTACCCAAAATTCTGGACTTGATTTACCTTTACCCATTCTTTGTTCAATTGGTTTTTTAGTTAATGAAAGATGAGGAAATATGTTTATCCATACTTTTCCGCCTCGTTTCATGTATCTTGTCATTGCGACACGGGCTGCTTCAATTTGGCGATTGGTTATCCAAGCTCCTTCTAATGCTCGCAGTCCATATTGTCCGAAGTGTAATTCGGTATTTCCACGTGCTTTTCCTTCATACGAAATACGGTGTGGTTTACGATACTTCGTTTTTTTCGGCATCAACGGCATCTTTATTCCCCCCTTTTCCTTTTTTTTCAGGAAGAATTTCTCCTTTATAAATCCATACTTTTACCCCAAGTTTTCCATAAGTTGTGTCTGCTTCTTTTAAAGCGTAATCAATATCTGAGCGTAAAGTATGAAGTGGAACCATCCCTTCAGTATATCTTTCGGTTCTTGCCATATCAGCACCACCTAAGCGTCCTGAAACAGATGTTTTGATTCCTTTTGCTCCTGCTTTCATGACATTATTAATTGCTCTTTTTTGAGCAATTCGAAATGAAACTCGATTTTCGATTTGTCTTGCAATATCTTCTGCTACTAAAGCCGCATTAAGTGCGGGATGTTTTATTTCTTTAATTGAAATAAAAATATTTTCATCAGTTACTTTGGCCAAGTCTTTACGAATTTTTTCAATTCCACCACCACCGTGTCCAATCACAACACCAGGTTTGGCAGTCATGATGATTACTTCGGTTTTTTGTTGGTTACGATTTATTAAAACATTTGAAATTGATGCTTGTTTTAACTTTTTTTCAATATGTCTTCTAATTTTAACATCGTTATTTAAATATTTAGCGAAATCTTTATTATCGGCAAACCAATTTGCTTCCCAATCTTTATTTATTCCGAGTCTAAGTCCAATTGGACTAACTTTTTGTCCCATATTTACCTCCTATTACCTTTCATCACTAACGACAACATTGATGTGGCTTGTTCTTTTTAAGATTGGATCGATATGTGTCCTTGACCCAAATCTCCTTCGTTTGATTGTTTGGCCTTCATTAACATATGCTTCTTTCACATATAGTTTTTCTTTTTCCATTTCCTGATTATTAACGGCATTTGCTACTGCCGAATTTAAGACTTTTGTTATTAAAACAGAAGCCTTTGTATTAAATCCTTTTAATACCATTTCTGCTTCTTCCACGTTTTTTCCGCGGATTAAATCGATAACTAAACGGGCTTTACGAGGTGCAATTTTTTGTGTTTTTGCAATCGCTTTTGCTTCCATTTTAGTCCTCCTTCCTGACTTTTATTTAGTTTTTTTGTCACTACCGTGTTTTCCATATTTTCTTGTTGGTGAAAATTCACCTAATTTATGTCCAACCATATCCTCCGTTACATAAACTGGAATAAACTCTTTACCATTATGAACGGCAAATGTTAACCCGATGAAATCAGGATAGATTGTTGAACGACGCGACCAAGTTTTGATGACTTCTTTTTTGCCAGAATTTTTTACAATTTCAACTTTTTTCATCAAACTTTCATCAGCAAATGCTCCTTTTTTTAAACTTCTACTCATTTATTTCCATCCTTTCAATTATTTCTTGCGACGAACGATTAGTCTTTCTGATTTCTTTTTCGTTTTTCTTGTTTTATACCCTAACGTTGGTTTTCCCCAAGGTGTAACTGGCCCTTTACGTCCAATTGGTGCTTTTCCTTCACCACCACCGTGTGGGTGATTATTTGGATTCATCGCTGAACCACGAACGGTTGGGCGAATACCCATTAGTCTTTTGCGACCCGCTTTACCCAATTTTACTAATTCTTTATCTTTATTTCCTACTTCACCAACGGTTGCTCGACATCTTCCTAACACTTTTCTTACTTCACCACTTCTTAGTTTAATTAAAACATAATTTCCTTCAATTCCTAAGATTTGTGCTGATGAACCAGCAGATCTTGCTAGTTCGCCACCTTTTCCTGGCTTTAATTCAATATTATGAACCATCGTTCCTTCTGGAATACTTTGTAAAGGGGCGCTGTTGCCGATTTTAATATCAACGTTTTCACCACTTATAACAATGTCTCCAACTTTTATTTTGTTAGGGGCGATAATATATCTTTTTTCACCATCTTTATAGTTAATTAATGCAATATTTGCGGTCCGATTTGGATCATATTCAATTGTGGCAACAGTTCCAATAATACCATCTTTATTTCTTTTAAAATCAATAATTCGATATTGTCGTTTTACGCCACCACCACGATGTCTAATTGTAATTTTTCCTTGACTATTACGTCCGCCACTTTTTTTAATTGGTACTAGTAATGACTTTTCTGGTTTTGCTGTTGTTATTTCAGTGTTTTTTAAAGTCGACTTATTTCTAGTACCGGCGGTCATTGGTTTGTATATTTTTATTGCCATGATTGTCCTCCTTAAATTTCAATTGCATTGCCTTTTTGTAAAGTAACAATTGCTTTTTTTACTCTGGTTCTTGTTCCATAATGACGACCTACTCTTTTTTTCTTTGGTTTTACATTCATTAATTGAACATTAATTACTTTTACACTAAAGATTTTTTCAATCGCTTGTTTAATATGAGTTTTGTTTGCTCTTAAATCAACACTGAAGGCATATTTGTTTTCTTGTTTCATCATCGCTGCTTTTTCGCTTATAATTGGCGCTTTGATTAAATCGCGGTAATTATCCATCATAATAATACCTCCTCAATTGTTTTGATTGCTCCTTCAGTAATAATCATTTTTCGACAATTAATTATGTCATAAACATTAACATCGTTTACTTGTAATAAATTAACTTTTTCTAAATTTCTTGTTCCTAAAATTAAGTTATCGTTTAATTCTTCAACAACGATTAATATTTTGCCAGTTGCACCAATTTTTTCTAATTGTTTGATCATGTCTTTTGTTTTTGGTGTTTCAACATTAAACTTTTCGATAATAATCATTTCTTTTTGCTGTGCTTTATATGCTAAAGCTGATTTTAAAGCTAATCTTCTTTCTTTACGATTCATTTTTTTACTATAATCTCTTGGTTTTGGTCCAAAAACAATTCCACCACCAGCCCATTGAGGAGCTCTAATGGTTCCTTGTCTTGCATTACCAGTACCCTTTTGACGCCATGGTTTTTTGCCACCGCCTCTTACTTCTGATCTTGTTTTAGTTGAATGTGTTCCTTGCCTTAGAGAACTACTTGCGATCATTAACGCATCATATAAAACAGCATTATTAGGTTCAATTCCCCAAAGATCTTTGTTTAAGCTTAAATCTTTTACTTTTGAACCTTCTAGGTTTATTACATCTATTTTACTCATCTTTAACCTCCTGATTTTCTTCATCAGTTGATTCTTCAGCTACCTCAGTTGCTTCTTCTTGTTTAACTGTTTCTTCTTGCTCAGTTACCTCTTCGGTTACTTCTTCTTGTTCAACTGTTTCTTCTTGCTCAGCTACCTCTTCAGTTACTTCTTCTTGTTCAACTGTTTCTTCTTGCTCAGCTACTTCTTCAGTTACTTCTTCTCCAACAACCTTGTTTTCTGGTTGTGTCATTTCTTCATTATAAAAATTCAAACCTTCAAATTCGTTAACCACATCTTCATTTTTAAGAGCAGTTTTAATTATTACTAATGATTTTTTAGATCCTGGAATATTTCCTTTTACTAATAAAGCATTGTTTTCAGTATCAACCATTACAATTTCTAAATTTTGAATTGTAATTGTATCAACTCCCATATGTCCTGGCAATTTTGTTCCACGGAAAACCCTTTTTGGTAACATTGTTCCAAGTGATCCCGGTCCACGATGATAATGCGATCCATGTCCCATTGGTCCTCTTGAATAATTATGTCTTTTAATACTTCCTTGAAATCCTTTTCCTTTGCTAGTTCCGGTTACATCAACCATTTCACCAACTTGAAAAATTTCAACAGTTACTTCCTGTCCAATCTCGTATTCTTTTATATCAACATCTCTGATTTCTCTTAAGAAGCGCTTAGGGGCTGTTTTTGCTTTGCTTAAATGTCCGATTTCAGGTTTATTAGTAAGTTTTTCACGTTTTGTATCATATGCTAATTGAATTGCATTGTAACCGTCTTTTTTTTCAGTTTTGATTTGAGTAATGACATTGGGCTCTACTGAAACAACAGTTACAGGAATCAATCTTCCATTTTTAGTGAAAACTTGAGTCATACCTAATTTTCGGCCTAAGATTCCTTTTTTCATATTCTTCCTCCTATTTATGATTCAATTTTAATATCGACTCCACTTGGGATATCTAAATTTGCTAATGCATCAATTGTTTCCTTAGTTGGATTTTTGATGTCGATTAGTCTTTTATGAGTTCTTTTTTCAAACTGTTCGCGTGAATCTTTATATTTGTGAACCGCTCTTAAAATAGTTATTTTTTCAATTTCTGTTGGTAATGGGACTGGTCCACTTATTTCACCACCGGTTCTTTTAATCGTAGTGATGATTTTCGCACACGTCCGATCTAAATTTTGGTGTTCGAAAGCTTTTAATTTTATGCGAACTTTTTTTGTTGCCATTTCTTTCCTCCCTTCGCCTATATCTAGTACAGACTTGCTCCGCGCAAACAACCTTACTAAACCATAAATTGTTTATACAACTCTTCCTGGTGTTTCAGCAACCTTGCACATCAACGCCTTTGCGTACAAAAATAATTATACACACCTTTAGTGTATAATGCAAGTCTTTTTACGAAAAAAAAGAAAATTTTTCAATTTTCAATTTTGTTTTTTCGATTTCTTAAAATTAAAAATAACTTAGGAAGATACTTAATCACAAATTTTTTTAATCTTGACGAAAACCATTTTTTAATATTATATAAGAAATTCAAAGTTCTTCTTGGTGTTAAAGGCCCGGTAAAAGTAAAATCTAAAAACTTTTCAACCAATCCACGAAACTTAGTTTCCTTTTTAAAACACCATTTATATAGCTTAACATAAAACATAAAATAATTAGCGGCAAATAAAACTTGATGATCAGGAAAGTTGGGCTGTTTAATGTAAACTTTTGTTTTTGGAGTAATTTCTCTTAAAAATCCCGCTTCTTCGGCTGTTTTTTTCAATTCAGTCATTGGATATGGATAAAAAATATTAGGAATCACTTGATCACTTCGTAACTTAGCGTTCAATTTTACCGTTTCTAGTGCTTTGTGCAAATCTTCATACGGAAGTCCTAGAATATTATAAGTTAACACTGTTATTTTATATTTATTAAACCAATTAGAAGCATTAATCATTTGTTCATCGGTTGTAAATCTTTTTAAATACTTTTGTCTAATTTCTTTATTACCAGATTCCAAACCAATATCAATTGTATAACAACCGGCCTCTTTCATTTTTTTAACACTGTCCTCAGTTACAATATCGAATCTTAAATTACAAGTAAATGGCAGTTTAATTTCCTTTGTGTATAATTCAATAAACTGATCGAACCATTCTGGAAACATATTAAAAATAGCATCCCGAAACCAAATATATTTAATATTAGGATATTTTTTTATCACACTCTTAATCAATTCAATTGCTTTTTCTGGGCTTCTAAATCTTGCGTACTTGCCCTTATTTGGATAAACATTACGAAATTGTGAATTACCACAGTAAGTACAAGAATAAATACAACCGCGACTAAGCATAATTAAAGCTGTATTTGTTTTTGTCGTTGAAAGATTCTTATAATCAAATAAATCAATGTCGGGGAATGGCAAGTCATCTAAATTTTCAACTAAGGGCTTTACTTTGTTTTTAATTACTTCTTTTTCTTTTTTAAAATAAAAACTTTCGGTATCATAAACGTCTTTTTTTTCAGCCATTTTATTCATTAATTCCAAAGTTGGATATTCACCCTCACCTAAACAAACGGCATCAAGATTATCTATTTCCATAAATTCATCTGGGACTAAGATTGGGTGATAGCCCCCCGCAAAAAGAAAGGCATCACTTTCTTGTTTAGTATATTTTATTAATTTTTTAACATAATTAAAAAGGGTTGTTCGGCAATTAAAGCCAATTAAATCCACTTCTTTAAATTCTTTTAATTTGTTTTTATACTCATTTTCAGTTAATTCTCTATCAATATGTAATAAAGAAACTTGATGACCACCTTGTTTTATTACTGCTGAAATTGAAGCTATTCCTTCACTATAATTTCCGCCAAGACTGGTTTTATCACCTTCAATGAAATCGGGATAAACTAATAACAAATGTAATTTTTTCATTTTTCATCTCCTTAAAAAGATTATATCACTAATTAATATACTTAGCATGTCTGTTTTTTAGATATAATGAGATTAGATATATAATCGTTGCAAATAAAACTAAAGCAAATAAATTAAATAAGTACTCATTAGTTATTTTATTTGTATCAACTAATAGATCATTATTTCTTGCATACCAATAAGTTGGTGTAATTCTTGCAACTAATAAAACAATGCTTCCTAAAGCAAACTGGGGAACAAAAGCGCCACCTAAAAATGAACTACCTAAAGCTATTACTTGTGCTAGACCATTTTGGACTTCATTATTCTTAACAAATGTACCAATTGCATAGGCAATCGCTAATGCTACTTGTGCAAAAATAAATGCATTTAAAATCATTAATAAACCAGCATCAGTGAATAATGTTTTTCCGTAAACAAAATATCCTAATAACATAAAGGCAATCCAAAAAATAAATGAAACAACAATATTGCCCATAATAATCTGACCATTATATTTTTTAAAACTAACTGGTGAACACATTGAGCGCATTTTTATGTTTTGTTCATTATAAGCTCGCATAATCAAAGCGACTGATGCAATAATCGTTGCAATTAATGAATAAGAAATAAAGTTAAAATAAAAGCGCATATCAGAGACAGCATTAACCTGAATTTCTTCTATTTCAAAATTAGTAACGACTTCATTTTCTAAATCTTTTTCTAAAAGATCAACAAAATTTTCAACATCACTTTCTAAATAAAGATTAGCTAAATTTAAATACTTATTAATTAATATTTCCGTTTGTAAAGCACCTGATATATCTTGTGCTTTTTCAATTGTAATTCCTTTATTAAAAAAATCATCATTAATAATAACCGCACATTCAATTTGATAAAAGAATAAAGCATCTTTTATTTCATCTTCTTTAAACTCAATTACATTTGTTTTTTCACTTAAATAACTCACTAGTCCATTTGCTAATTCCCCATTATCTTTATTAATAATGGTAATTTTGGGCTTTGCTAAAGTAAAACCAGTCGGTTGTACTTTTGATCCAGTTGATAAAGTTGTAATTACTAGCGTGATAATTAAAAAAATGATAATCGATGGGATAGCTCCTCTTAGTAATCTCAAATAATTTTTAAATACTATCATATTGTCGCCTCCTCATTAAGATACTTGTTGCAATTAATAAAACAATTGCAATTACAATTAAAGAAACAACATTTTGGTAATAACGATCTAGCGTCTCATAATAATAAAGTGAGTATAAAGCATCGCTAATTAAATTAGCTGGATTTATTTTAGCAATGAAACTCATATTTGTTTCAACCATATACTTAACTTGAACATTGACCATTCCAGCAAAAAAAGCTAGCGTAAAGGTTGTTGCAATTAAAATGCTTGATTTCACATTTTCATTTAATTTGCTAATTGAACCGACTAGAACACCAATTAAAACTCCAATAAAAGTTCCAATGATTCCTATTAAATAGACAAAAAACAAATTATTGCCAAGACCAACACCCAAAATAATCATATAACTAATTAAAACAGATACACAAGTTGCTTGAATTAAAAAATCGAGGATAAGTCCTGGAATAATAATTTTCATTTTTGAAAATGGGGCCATTGAGTTGCGAATTCCTTTGGCACTTAAATTTGCTTCTGTTTGATTAATTGTTTGTAATCCTAAAAAAGCGCCAAACAAAGCCGCCATCGCAATTAAACTATAAAAACTAATTACCATCATATCAACATTAGCATCATTACTTTTTACATAATTATCATTCATCTCAATTCCTTCAATTAATAATTGACTTGCTTTTTCCGGATTAACCATAAATAAATTTTCAAAAGTTGCAGCAACTTGTAAATAGTTATCTAGAATATGTTTAACGATTGTTTGATTATAACCATTTTTATTAACAACCATTTCTATTTCATTATCGGTAATAATATAAGCACTAATTGTGTTTTCTTCTAAGTTTAATTTAGCACGTTCTAGTTCTAAATAATGAACTTCTAAAATTTCTTGTTCAACTAAACTATTTAACATTTGTTTAAAGTTTTCATCTTCTTTTTTTTCAACAATTGCTACTTTTATTGTATTTATTTTTGAAAAATCACTTAAGTTAGAAAAAGCAAAATGAAATAAAGTTGCTAGGATTATAGGAAAAAGAAACGACCAAAAAATAAGTGCTTTTTCCCTAATCGATACTTTAAAATGTTTTTTAATAATATGCCCAAACATCTTAATCCCTCAACTCTCGTCCGGTAATTTCAAGAAAAACATCATTTAGGGTTGGTGTTTGTAAATTAATTGAAATTGTTTCAAGATTTTCATCTTTTAATAATTCTAAAAGATGCAACATATTTTGATTTTTCTTTTGATAATAAATAATCAATATATTAAAATTTCTTTTAATAACTCTAATTTAGTTAATTCTTGAATTAAGCCGTTTTCTTTTTCTATAAACATAATAAATAAAAAATTTTTATTATGTAT
>CAYGGG010000013.1:0-18674 GCA_964349455.1 uncultured Muribaculaceae bacterium
AATTATCGAATTTTAGAAAATGATTATCAAGAAATGATTAATAATTTAGTTGAATATGAAAAGTTGATTGATCATTTTCGTTTAAAACAGCATGAGTATAAAAATGAGTTGTTGTTTTTAGAAAGTAGGATTGATGATAAAGAAATAATTAATGATATTTCTTTAAAATTAAAAGAAGAAGATTTTTTTGATAAAATTAATCTTCTTCCAAAGGGTGGGATTAAGGGACTTTTGTATAAGAAAGTATTTGAATTAAAAGAAAGCGGCGTACAAGTTGAGATGGTGATTGGGAAAGGGGTTTATGTTAGTGATTTTGAAGTGATTAGAGATATTTGCTCAGTACTAGCGATTATTCTTGATAATGCTAAGGAAGCTTGTTTAAAAACGGAAAATCCCTATCTTGAAATTATTGTTAGTGGAATTGATGATGTTCTTTTTGTGGTTGCAAATAATTATACTGGTGTAATTGATGTTGAAAAAATTAAAGTGAAAGGGGTTTCTAGCAAGGGGTGTGAGCGAGGATTTGGTTTGTTTATTGCCGATCGGATTTTGCAAAAAAATGAAAAGTTAGTTTTGACCACAAAAATAAGAAATGATTTGTTTGTTCAAGAATTAAAAGTGATCAGGTAGGCTTGGTTCTTCTAGAAAGAATAACATGCTGGCAATTGAATTAACATGAGCAAATAAATGGATTAAATTAATTAACATTTTATCACCTCCTTTCTGGTTGGATAACTAATGATAATTGCTTGTGATATGATTGCAGTTAGAATATAGTTTGAATAGATTGTTTTATAAAAAAGAATTGTAAAAAGAATTAGAATAAAGGTTGTGAGTAATTTGTATTGGTTCTTTTTTATTTTTCGGTTTTTATATTCTTTGGGACTAATGATTATTAAGTAGATGGCTGTTGAAAAAAATAATATTTGAGCGAGTTGAGGATTGATTTGATAGGTACTGATAATTGATGCTGGGATAAAGATGAGTAGTGAGATGATGGTGCAATGGCTTGATTTGGTTAGGTGGGGACCGAAGGTGGTTGATTTAATTATTGCGTAAAAGATAATAAAGGTGATTACTTCTTTTGTGATGTTTAAGATAATTGAAATAATTAGTAAAATGAAAATTTTTTCAAAAAAAATAATTAAACAAAGCAAGCCGTATTTTGTTTTTGAGGGATTGGGTGTTTTTAATTTGTTGTAAATTATTTGGAAAATTTTTTGTCTCATAAGGTGAGATTAACATGATGTTGAAAATTATTTGTTTTTTTGGTCTGAAATATGCTTTTTATGGTTCGAATTTTATAAAATAAAATGTTGTGTTTAGTTAAAGTATGTTATAATTAATACGGAAGGAAGTGCAAAATGAAATTTAATATAAGAGGCGGTAATATTAAGGTAACAGAGGCAATTGGGATGCATATTGAGGAAAAAATTGGTAAGTTAGAAAAGTTTTTGAAAAACGCTGATAGTGTTGTTGCTAATGTTTTGATTAGAACGAAAGGACCGGCACAAATTGTTGAGGTGACATTGCCGATTAAGGATGTTGTTTTGCGTGCTGAGGAGAGACATGAAGATTTATATGCGGCGATTGATTTGGTTAGTGAAAAATTAGAAAAACAAATTTTAAAAAATAAAACAAGATTGAGTAATAGAGTTGATCATGAAGTGATTCGTGGTTTTAAAATGGAAGAAATTGAATTAAGTGATCATGATGATACGAGTAAAATTGTTAAGCGAAAGAAGTTAGATATGAAGCCAATGGATGAAGAGGAAGCGATTTTACAAATGAATTTAGTTGGTCATGATTTTTTTGTTTATTATGATTATAAAATGGAAGCTGTCTGCGTTCTTTATCGGAGAAAAGATGGCGACTATGGTTTAATTGTTACTAGTTAGGAAGGGATAAGATGGGAATATTAGCAAAGGTTTTTGATCATGAATATAAAGAGCTAGAGCGTTTTAAAAAAATAGCTGATGCAATTATGAAGCTTGATGATAAGATGCAAAAATTAAGTGATGAGCAATTAAGATTAAAAACAACTGAATTTAAAGAAAGATTAAGTAAAGGTGAAACCTTAGACGATGTTGTTGTCGAGGCTTTTGCCGTAGTAAGAGAAGCAGCTTCTAGAGTGCTTAAGGAGAAGCCTTTTTATGTTCAGCTTTTGGGTGGTTTAGCACTTCATTATGGTAATATTGCTGAGATGAAGACCGGTGAAGGGAAAACGTTAACGTCAACGATGCCAGCTTATTTGAATGCATTGTCAGGTGAGGGAGTTCATATTATTACGGTAAATGATTATTTAGCTAAGCGTGATGCTGAGTGGATGGGCGGTATTTATAAATTTTTGGGTTTAGAAGTAGGAGTTAATGGACGTGAGTTGTCGCCAGTTGAAAAAAGAGAAGTTTATAATGCCGATATTACTTATTCAACTAATAATGAGGTTGGGTTTGATTATTTGCGTGATAATATGGTTGTTAGAGCCGAAGATCGAGTTCAAAAAGGTTTGAATTTTGTAATTATTGATGAGGTTGACTCGGTGTTAGTTGATGAGGCGAGAACGCCTTTGATTATTTCTGGGGGATTTTTGAAATCGGCTAATTTGTATTTAGATGCTGATCGGTTTTCGAAAACTTTAAAAGAAGATAAAGGATATATTTATGATGCTAAAACAAAAGCAGTTTCACTTGATGCTGAAGGAATTGCTAGGGCGGAGAAATATTTCAATTTGGATAATTTATATGATATTAAACATGCGAGTTTGGTTCATTTTATTAATCAGTCATTAAGAGCAAATTTTTCAATGAAGAAAGATTTTGATTATGTTGTTCAAGATAATCAAATTTTAATTGTTGATCAGTTTACGGGAAGATTAATGATTGGTCGTCAATATTCTGATGGTCTTCATCAAGCGATTGAGGCTAAAGAAGGGGTTAAGATTGGTGAAGAAACAAAGACTCTAGCAACAATTACTTTTCAAAATTTATTTAGAATGTATAAAAAGATTTCGGGAATGACTGGAACCGCTAAAACTGAAGAAGAAGAGTTTCGTGAAATTTATAATATGTACGTTATTAGTATTCCAACTAATGTTCCAGTTGTTCGAGTTGATCATGGTGATTTAATTTTTGGTGGTCAGGAAGGTAAGTTTAAGGCAATTATTAATGAAATTAAGGAAAGACATGAGAAGGGGCAGCCGGTTTTAGTTGGAACAGTGGCGGTTGAAACAAATGAACTAGTGAGTTCGATGTTAAGTAAAAGAGGCGTTCCACATGAAGTGTTAAATGCAAAAAACCATGCTCGTGAGGCGGATATCATTGCTAAAGCAGGTCATGTTGGTTCAGTTACGATTGCGACTAATATGGCCGGTCGTGGAACTGATATTAAGTTAACTGATGAATCTAGAAAACTTGGCGGTTTGTTTGTTTTGGGAACGGAAAGACATGAGTCAAGAAGAATTGATAATCAGTTGCGAGGACGTTCTGGAAGACAAGGAGATCTTGGTGAATCACAATTTTGTATTTCATTTGAAGATGAACTGATGGTTCGTTTTGGAACTGAAAGAGCAAAACGAATGTTAGAGCGAGTTGGTTTTGGTGGTGATAATTCACTTAGAAATCCGACTTTTTCGAAAATGGTTGAATCAGCTCAAAAACGGGTTGAGGGGAACAATTTTGATATGCGTAAGAATTTGTTGCAATTTGATGATGTTGCAAATAAGCATCGAACAATTATTTATGAGAAAAGAAATGAAATTTTAGATAGTGTTTCTATTAGGCAAACAGTTTTGAATACATTTTTGGACCACATTGATATGTTAGTGGCAAATCATAGTGATAATGGTGAGATAATTGAAAATCATTTGTCGGAGTTATTAGAAGATGTTAATACGAGATTATTGAGAAGAAAATTGTTGATTGAGGATGTAAGGCATTTGTCAGAACCTGATTTAATTAAGGAAATATATAATCGTGTTGTTTTTGAATATGAAAGTAAATTAGATAAAATTCCAGTTGAGATTGTTAACGAATTTGAGAAAGCAATTTCGTTAAGGGTGGTTGATACTTATTGGATGGAACATATTAATACGCTTTCGCATTTAAAGGAAGGAATTTCGCTTCGTGGATATGCGCAAGAGGATCCGGTAAGAGCATATACGAAGGAGGGTTATGTTTTATTTGATAATTTATTAAATACAATTGATCGAGAAATTACGTCTTATTTGTTAAGAGCGGAAATCCGTCAAAATATTGAACGAAAGAAAGTGGTTGAAAAAGAGATGACAAATGAAGACAAGATGGCTGCAGTGAAACAGCCCAAAAAAGTCGAAAAAATAGGAAGGAATGAACCGTGTACGTGTGGAAGTGGCAAAAAGTATAAGCATTGTTGCGGGAGGTAATTGGGATGGAAAAAAATAGGTTTTATATTGTTTTAGTTTTGTTTTTTATGTTTGTGGTTGTGTTACCGGTGGTAATGTCAATGAAAAAGGAAGAAACAATCGGAAGTTTTGCAGATTTAAAGGAATTGTTTGATAAAGAGGAAAAGAGTTTGGTATATTTAGGAAGTGCAACATGTCCTTTTTGTGAAAAGTTTAATCCGATAATCAAAGCGTTAGCGAAAGAAGAAGACTTTAGTTATTTATATTTGGATATAAGTAAATTAAGTCAGGCGGAAAATAGTGAGTTGCGAGTATTGATTAATAAGCTTGATGATTTTGGGGTTCCATTTACGATGATTGTTGGATATGGAAAAGTGATGGCGGAGCTACCAGGTTTTAATGAAAAAGAAAGTTTGAAAAGTTTCTTGGTCGAAAATAGTTTTATTGATGGGGCTGTTGTTGAAAAGGATACAGAAGTTGATACAGAAGTTTATCAGCCAATTGCTGATGCTTTTAACGGAAATAAATTACAAATTCTTTATTTAGGTTCTTCTAGTTGTGGTTATTGTGATATGTATGACCCGGTTATTAAGAAAGTGACTAGCGATAATAATCTTGAATATTTGTATGTTGATTTAGCTAAGGTAAACTTTGATACGTATTCGGCGTTAATGAGTTTAATTAAAGAAGAGGGTGTTGGGACACCCCATACAGTGATTATCGGTAACGGCGAGGTTGTCGGTGTCCAAATGGGATATGTTGACGAGGACAAGTTAACCGAGTTCTTACAAAATAAAAATGTGATTGAGTAGGGGGTATTTATGGAAACGATTGAATGTATTTATAGTAAGGCAAAGGAATTCAAGAAAAAATACCCGCTAACGGTTGCTTGGCGAATTAAAAAACATTGCAAGGTTGTACAACAACATTTAAATCCGGGCGAAAAGATTAAATATGCTTTTTTAGCGCAAAAAGGTGATAATAATTTTGATCTTTGGAATACTTGTGTTTGTGTTTTAACTAACAAAAGGTTATTGTTTGCTAATAAAAGAATTATTTTTGGTTATTATTTTTTGTCAATTACGCCAGATTTGTTTAATGATATAAAAGTCAAACGACGATTAATTTGGGGAGTTGTTGCAATTGATACTTTGAAAGAAACGGTGTGGATATCAAATATTCCAAATAAAGCATTAATTGAAATTGAAACAAATATTAGTGAATACATGATTCGTGAAAAAAAGAAATACGGGAGACCAACGAAGGTTGAATAAAGTTAATTAATATTAACTTTTTCGTTTGTAAAAAATAAGTAAAGGTGTTAAAATGTAAATGGGTGATATGATGAAAATTGGAATAACTAATGATCATCGTGGTATAAAACAAAAAGAAAGCTTAAAAAAGTATTTGGTGAAAAAGGGGTATCAAGTTAGTGATTTGGGAGCAATTGAAGGTGATCAAGTCGATTATCCTTATTTTGCTTTTTTATTGAGTGAAAAGGTTGTTAATCAGGAATTAGATTTTGGAATCTTGATTTGTGGAACGGGAATTGGAATGGCAATTGCTAGTAATAAGGTGAAAGGTGCGAGGTGTGCAAAGGTTGATAATGAAAAAGAAGCTGTTTTAGCTAGAGAGCATAATAACGCTAATTTAATTTCTTTGGCTAGTGAATTTGAAATTAAAAAAATGCAAAAATTAGTCGATTTATTTTTGATGACTAAGTATTCATATGAAGACCGTCATAATCGGAGATTAGAAATGATAACGGAGTATGAGAATGGCTGTTAAAGTTATTTTGTATGTAGTCATTACGCCGTTAGTGATATGGGCTTTGGACGGAATTGATATGAATTGTATGTTTAAGAAAAATCGTGTTTCACAAGCGATTGCAGTTAATGTTTTGTTTGTGTTAGCGTTATCGTATCTGGTTGTTAATTTTTTGTATGATTTTTTTGTATATGTTAAATTTGTTTGATAGGTGATGATATGGATAGTTTAATTGAAAGAATTTTATTGATTGTCTTTTCAACTTTTTTATTAGTTGTTTTTTTAGTACCATTTATTAAAAAAATTGCCGTTCATATTGATGCGCTTGATTATCCAAAGGAACGAAATATTCATAAGAAACCAATTCCAAGATTAGGTGGTGTTGCAATTTTTTTAGGGTTTCTTTTTGGCTATATGTTGTTTGGCGAGACTAGTGAAATGATGAATTCAATTTTAATTGCAAGTTTTATTATTGTTTTAGTTGGTGTAATTGATGATATTAAATCAATGCCACCCTATGCAAAATTTTTTGGTCAGTTGTTTGCGGCAGCAATTGTTGTTTTTTATGGAAATCTTTTAATTGACGATATTACAATTTTTGGTCTTGAAATTGTGTTTGGATTTTTAGCAATTCCTTTGACCTTGTTTTTTATTTTGGGCTGTATTAATTGTATGAATTTTATTGATGGTCTTGATGGGTTAGCTGCTGGTGTTTCTTCAATTTATTTTTTAACGATAGGGATTATTGCAGTTATGATGAATAAATTAGGCCTTGATTTTGTGTTAACATTTATTATGCTTGGTTGTGTGATTGGTTTTTTGGTTTATAATTTTCACCCTGCTTCTATCTTTATGGGCGATAGTGGATCAATGTTTTTGGGTTTTATTATTGCTGTGATTGCTTTATTAGGGTTTAAAAATGTGACACTAACTTCTTTAATAATTCCGTTGTTAATTTTAGCAATTCCAATTTTGGATACTATTTTTGCAATTATCCGGAGATTGATTAGTGGGAAATCAATTTCAACGCCGGATAAATATCATATTCATCACCAATTATTAAATCGTAATTTGTCACAAAGAACGGTTGTGTTTGTAATTTTGTTGGTTAATGCGTTATTTGCAATTGCATCTTTGTTTTATTTGTTTGGCGGGGGGAAGATGGGAATAGTTATCTACGCGGTATTAGTTTTTTTAGTTGTGTTGTTTGTTTTAAGGACTAGTGTGATAATGGAAAATAAGCGTGGACGATTTCGAAAAATTTTATCGTTTTTTTTGAGGAGGTAAATTATGGAAAGACATTTTTGCGCATCGGTTTTTATTATTAATCCGGTTGACAAGAAAATTTTATTGGTTCACCATAAAGGATTTGATAAGTGGGTCCAGCCCGGTGGGCACATTGATAACGATGAAACGTTTGAGGAGGCAGCTTTAAGAGAAGCTTATGAGGAGACTGGGGTTAAGGTTAGGTTGTTAGGGGAGCGATTTCCGCGGGAAGATGATTATATCAGGCCGTTAGGGATTCAAAAAAATACTAATAACAAAGGAATTTTACACATTGATGTAACATATGTGGCAGTCCCAGTTAATAATGTGGCTACTAATCATCAAGTTAATGAAACGCTTAATGCTAAATGGTTTTCGCGAGAGGAATTGAATTATATTTCGATTTTTCCAGATATTAAAATTACAATGGATTATATTTTACGAAATTATTTTAATAAATAGTTGTAAAAAAACAGGTTTTCTAAATTTTAAATGTGAAACAAACTTTTGTTTGTTTTTAATTTGACAACTGTCATAAAAAAACATATAATTATATGGTGGAAAGTAGGGAATATAATGAAGGGATTTACTTTAATTGAATTACTTGCTGTAATTGTTATTTTAGCGATTATTTTATTGGTGGTAATGCCGATTGTGTTAAATTTAATAAATGATAGTAGGAAGGGAGCTTTTGAGTCAACTGCTTATGGAATTGTAAAGGCTGCTGAAAATGATTGTATGATTCGAACTTTGGCAAATAACAATTATCAAAAAATTATTGAAATTAGCGACGGCCAAATGGGTTCTGAACGACTTGATTTAAGCGGCCAACTCCCGGAAAGTGGCTTTGTTAATATTAATTCAAGTTGTGAGGTGGCAATGGCTGTTTATGACGGAGCTTATTGTGTTACTAAAAGTCATAGTGAAAAAATGATTAGTGTTGTTGAAGCAGATAAAGAGGAATGTGTTCTGCCTGTCCAATATATGTATGCAGGGTGTGGGTTCAATGCGAACGATAATGATCAAGTTGTTTATAATGCGACAGAGATAGTGACAACTAATGCTTTATTTGGTGAGGGGAAGCTGGAAATTGTTAATGTTGATTGGCCCAATGGGTTATTTGTAGGTGGTGATGAATTAACTATATCAGTTGATATAAATGTTTTACAACAAAGTAATTATCGGATTAGTTTAAGATATTTAGATTCAACCGATAATTGGGTAATGATTGATTTTGATGAGATGAATTTAGCAACCGGTAATCATACTTATGATTATTCTTGGGAAATTGATGAAACTTTTGAAAGGGGCTATTATGGGGCTGCTGTTCAAATAATGGAAATGGCTGGTGATTGGACAGTGAATCGAAGAGATATTTTACGGAGCGCTTATGTTAGTGATGTTAGTTTAACAGACTGGCATTATTATGATGAGAATGAGGTTTATAAAGCGACAGGAATGGTGGGTGGTGGTGTTTTAGATCCTAATAATGTTACGTTTGATGGTCAAAGTGTTAATGTGTTGTTACCAGAAAGTTTAACAACAGGTGGGCAGTTCTATGGAAATTTGAATTCGAAGACGTATACTTATGGAACTTATGAAACAAGAATGAAGATACCCGATAATAATGCTTCTCTTTCTTCGTTTTTTCTTTATACTCCGGAAACAGTTGATGATCGCTGGGAAGTTGATATCGAGTTTTATAATACTTCTTTGTGGGGAACGGATAAGTGGATGGTAGATTTTACGATTTTCAATTCTACCCATAGTAATTATGATTATTACCATGATATTGTTTTGAATAAAAATGAAGATGCAATGGATGGGGTTGTTTATTATCATCAAGCAGAGTTACCGGCTGGTTTTGATCCGACAATAAATTTTAATAATTATAAAATTAATTTTCATATGAATTGTATTTCTTTTGAGGTGAATGGTACAACATATGGGTATTGGGATGATTCTTTTAATTTTTCAACTGCAAATCCGATGTATATTATGGGAGGTTCTTTTTACCCTTCATGGTTGGGTCAGGCACCGGCAATAGAAAATACTAATTATGAGTTAGAATGGTTAAGGTATCGAATTTCGGATTAAAGTGGTTATATTTTAATAAGTAGTTGTAAAAAAGAGATAAGTGTGTTATATTGATTATGGTTTAGTTTATTGCGTCCTCTTTTTTTGAGACCTAAATAAGTTTAAATCGAAAAAAGAAGGAGGTATTAAAGTGGAAGAAAAAGAATATCAGGATATGACGTTGATCTGTGCTGAAACAGGTAAAGAGTTTATTTGGACTGCCGGAGAGCAAAAATTCTATGATGAAAAAGGGTTTACTAATAAACCTAAGTATTGTCCAGAAGTAAGAGCTCAAAGAAAAGCTGATCGTAATTCAAGAAATAACAGACGTTATGATAATTAAAAAAGAAAGCCAACAGTAGTTGGCTTTTTTTATAAAGAAAAGTATTGAATTATAATGATATTTGTGTTAGAATTGATATTGTTCATGGCGGCTATGGTGAAGTGGTTAACACGGTAGATTGTGGTTCTATTATTCGTGGGTTCGATTCCCACTAGTCGCCCCATTTATAGGTAGATATGAGAACTACATGTTCTTGTTAAAATATAATCCCTAAGGTTTAATACAAATCTTAGGGATTTTTATATGTTAGAAGGTGTCTATGAAATTAAAAGAAAAAGTAATAGAGTTTCCAAGTTATATGAGGGAGAAACTTGAGTATGTTAAAAATACCAATCTAGATATTCTATATCAGAGTGGGAAACTAATAACTATACCATTAACTAATATAGAATTAATAGTGCCTCATATAATTATATTTAAAGGTAAAGTAGGAGAACTGAAGCTATTATATTATGGTGATTATGAAGAAAATAGAAATAGGTTCTATACGATGGATTTAAGTGAAGAAATACCATTTAACAAATTAAAAGAAATGATAAAAAACTGTAATAAATACGAATAAAAAATGTATTTTAAAATGTATTAAAAACGTATCATTCATGTGTCTTCCCTAAGTATTATCAAAATGATAAAATTTATATAATGAAATAATTATAAATTATTAGAGAGGAGAAGCCACTATGTCTGAATTAACAGTAGTACAAAATAAAAAAATTAAAGCAGCAATATATATTCGTGTTAGTACTGAAGATCAGGCTAGAGAAGGTTTCTCGCTCGGAGAACAGGAAAATGCTAATAGAGAATATTGTGCTAAAAAGGGTTATGAAATATATAAAGTATATGAAGATGCCGGAATAAGTGCTAAAGATACTAACAGACCATCTTTTCAGTCGATGATGAACGATATGAAAGACGGTCTTTTTAATATCATAATAGCCTATAAACTAGATAGACTTACAAGGTCAGTTTATGATCAAGATGAAATTATTAGAGATGTACTAAAATATAGATGTAAAATCGAATGCTGCGTTGAAGATGTTAATACAAGTAATTCGATGGGAATGTTTACCTTAAGACTCTATGCTAGTTTAAGTCAACTAGAGATAGAAAGGACCAGCGAGAGAACAATATTTGGGCTTGTAGGAGCAGTAAAAGCTGGACACTTAAATCACACTCCATTTGGCTATAAGAAAGATGGTAAAAAGGTTGTAATTGATGAAGTTGATAGTTATTATGTTAAGAAAATGTTTGAATTATATTTACAAGGTTATTCTCAAAGAAAAGTAGCTGACTGGATAAATGAAAATTATACAGGTAAGAAGAAGTTTCATGACCGAACCGTAGAAACAATTCTTCATAATATAATTTATACTGGCAGAAAACATGTAACTGATCCAGAAAATAAATTTAATAAAATATTGTTAGAAGATGTTGTAGAACCAATAATATCAATTGAAACATGGAATCTAATGGAAGCGCAGTTTGGTAAAAATAAAAGAAACTATCGAAGAAAACAAATATACATATTTATGCAAAAATTAAAATGCCCAAGGTGTGGAAAAATTATGACTGGAACTTGCGGAAAGAGTGCTCATAGTGACCAAAAATATAATTACTACTTATGTACCTGTAATAATGAACGCTTAAACATTAGCGAATTAAGATTAGAAAAAGAATTTATAGAAACATTAAATCCGATATTAGATACATTTATGACAACACCAATTCAATACTTACCAGTTAAAAATAGTGCTTTACCAGAGAATGAAGAAATGCTATTAATTAAACAAAGACAAAAATTAGAAGAAAAGATATTGAGAGTTAATGAATTGTATATTGAAGGAACACTAAATAAAGAACAACAAGCTGAAAAGATTGAAGAAATAAATAAAGATTTAAAAAAAGTAGATGAGGGTCTAGAATTAGTTCGCAGACAAGATGTTAGAATTAAAGAAGCATTTAATATAACAAAGTATGCTAGTGATATTCAAAATAATAAATTAAGGGAAATATCATATACAGTTAAGGTTGAAAGATTATGGAATAAACTATCTAGCCAATCTAAACAAGATTTAATAATGGAATTTATTGATTATGTAGAAATAAAGGAATTACCTAGTGCTAATAAATTTGCTCCCAAACCCATAGAAGTTACTAACATATCAATAAGATTAGACAAAATACCAGCAATTGCATTTGATTTTAGAAAACGAATAATGGAACTTGCAAATAAAGAAGATATCGATATAAACAAATATATTGATACCGAAGAGTATAAAAATATTCAGAAGGGACTTGAAAGTCCTTTTTTAATGATTATAAAATATAATAATAAATAACGTTAAATAGTTGAATTTTGAGTTCAATCGTTCAAGCAACGTTCAGGCAATCGTTCAATGAAATTTCTTGTAGAATAAGGATTATTTATTATATTGAACTAATTGAACTATAAATAATTATATATATTATATAGAGAGTGTTAATATAAGTATACTAATAGCACTATATATAGATGGTATATAAAAACGCGTTCAAGCGTTCAAGTGTGCAATTTTGTAAAAAACTCTTATATTATAAAGGTTCATAAATTTTAATCTTGTACACAAAAAATAAAATAGAACACAATAATATAAATGCACATAATGTTTTTAGAAAAAAGAGCCCCCCATCACTTGAAATCTAGAGATTTGCAGCAAGGGAAACGGCTCCCAGCCACGTGTATGAAATCGCATATTTCGAAAAGGGGGTATAAACTTTTTTAATTAAGGGGCTGTATTCTTAATTAAAACGCAGTATGATTATAACGAGGCGTAAATAAAAATCTAGTTGTATTGTAATATTTCATATATGTCTATAATGAAATTTATTGCAAGTCTTTATGAAAAATACTACTTATAGGCTACAAAAAACACAAGATAAATGATATAATGTTATTGATCATAGAAAGAAAAAATGTTAGGTGGTGATTGTTATGGGTAACAAAGTCAATGTAGTGTCTCTGTTTTCGGGAATAGGTGGATTTGAAAAAGGACTAGAAGATTCAAATTTAGAGTTTAATATTGTCTTTGCTTCTGAAATAGATAAGTATGCAAAAGAAACATACAGCTCTAATTTTCAAATTAAAACCATGCATGGGGATATAAAACAAATAAACGAGAAAGATGTTCCTAATCACGATCTATTATGTGGTGGTTTTCCATGCCAATCATTCTCCGTAGCAGGAAAACAGGAAGGCTTTGGAGATTTAAGAGGAACACTATTTTTTGATATTATAAGAATAATAAGAGAAAAAAAGCCTAGATATATACTGCTTGAAAATGTTAAAAATTTGATAAGTCACGATAAGGGTAAAACAATACAAGTAATCTTAAAAAACATATCTGATTGTGGTTACACATTTGATATAACAGTTATTAACTCGCATGAAGCAGGACTACCACAAAACAGAGAAAGAACTTATATAGTAGGTGTTCTTAACCATGAAACTGAAAAGTTTGAGACGGATAAAAGAAACAAAAAAATAAATGAAATAAAAACTTGGGCTAACCAAAAGAAGTTAAAGACTATGAATTTTTTCAACAACATAAAATTCGAATCAAATCATCAACATATCTTAGATATTTTGGAAAATAACGTTGATGAAAAATATTATTTAAATAGTGAAAAAGTTAGAGAATACCTTAATAAAATAAATGAAAAAACATTTAAAGCAAAATTAGAAAATAGAATTGTTAAAGAATTTGACTTGCCAAAAGAAGTTCATAACGATTTGGAAAGACAACGAAGGGTTTATTCACCAAAAGGAATTTCTCCAACATTACTTGCAAGATCCGATATGCCTAAAATTATTGTCAAAGAAAACGGAGAGTATAGAATAAGAAAAATAACCCCGTATGAAAGTCTTAAAATCCAGGGTTTTGATAGTAAATTTGTAAACAATGCTAGGAAAAAGCAGGTAAGTGATACGCAATTATACAAACAGGCTGGTAATGCAGTAAGCCCCCCGGTTATAACAAAAATAGTAAATAGCTTAAAGGAGCAGTTTCATGACGAAATTTAAGTTTATTGATTTATTCTGTGGGCTTGGTGGGTTTAGAATCGCCATGGAAAGTCTTGGTGGTAAATGCGTATTCTCTTGTGATAATGATTTAGAGGTATCTAAAACATATGAGAATAATTTTGGGGACAATCCATTTTGTGATATTACTCAGATACAAGAAAAAGAAATACCGAAGTACGATGTTCTGTGTGCTGGATTTCCTTGCCAGCCTTTTAGTATCGCTGGAAAAAGAATGGGCTTTGATGATTCTCGTGGGACACTTTTTTTCGAAGTAGCAAGAATTATAAAATATACAACTCCTAAAATAGTATTTTTAGAAAACGTAGCAGGAATTGTTAGCCATGATTCAGGAAAAACTATAAAGGTTATTATTAATACATTAGAAGAGTTGGGATATGTTGTAAAAACTAAAATTATGAACGCGAAAGATTATGGAATACCACAAAATAGGAATCGCTGGTATTGTGTAGCGATTAGAAAAGATATTCATAATAAGGAGTTCATTTTTCCAGAAAAGACCGAGCTAAAATATACATTGGAAACAATAATCGAAAATGGTAAAAAAGATAGCTATGAATCATCTGAAGTCGCAGTTACAAATATTAACAAATATATTGATAACTTTAAAAATAGCAAAAGATTTAAAGCTGTTAATAATTACATAATAGCTAATGAAATTAGAGCATCTAAATGTAATTTCAGAAATGACGGAATATCACCTTGTCTAACTGCAAAAATGGGAACAGGTGGAAATAATGTTCCTGTTGTAGTAAAATACAAGAGAAAATTAACTGAAACAGAATGTTTAAAAATAATGAGTTTTCCGGACTGGTATAAAATTAGAAAAAACAATATGCAATCATACAAACAAATAGGCAATAGTGTTGTTGTGCAAGTAATTTATGAAATTGGGAACTCATTTATTGAATATTTGTAGTGGGAGTGATGGAACATGAGTAGATTAATAGGTAGCAATTCACACGGTAATAAAAACGAAATTAATATTGTTGAAGCTCTAGAAAAACGCACTTATTCAAGATTAAATAACAATCTAAAGGAATTTGTAAAATTTATAGCTAATGATAATAATATAAAAATAAGTAACGATACGTTTATTGATGCAAAATACGAATCAAACCCAAAAAAGAAACAAGATTTTTATATCTATATAGATAACAAAGAGTATGCTATAAGCTTAAAAATGGGAAGTGGAAATAGTATTCATCAAGAAAAAGCAGAAGATTTTGTAAATTATATAAAAACATTTTTATTTGCTTCTGATGAAGTATGTAATGATTTTCTTTTTTTTCTTTGGGCGGATGGAACAACTGATGGGAGTGGTTCTACAAAGAAAGATGATGAAGGAAATATTATTTCTAGATTTTCTTCAAAAGAGTTTAGAGAAAGATATCCTCAAAAGTTTAAATCTTTACAAATATTTTTAGATAAAAATCAAAGAAGTTTAATACAAAGGTTTCTTTTTGTTGGAAGACATAATAGTAGAGTTGATTATATCTATCATGGCAATTTGTTAAATGGTTTTTGGATTTCTTCAAAGGAAATAATTGATTTAAATATGAAAAATAGTAAAGGAAAAGGCTTGCATGTAGGGAAACTGTCTTTGCAGGCTTGGAACGTTTCAAAAAAAGGAACATCAGAACACAAAAGAGGTCAATTACAAGTTAAATATTCACAAATGAGAGATGATTTTTTTTCTTTGATGAAGAAGGGAATATCAAACATAAATACCTTTTTAGGTGATAAAGAAGAATTTGATATTTCTAAACGTTTTAATAAAAATAAAAAAGCTTCTATTTGGAATGAATTAACTAGTAACCTTGATGATTTAGACAATGTTTTTATGATTAGAGTATCAAATAAAATATTTTCTCATTTGAGTGAAAAAAAAGTTTTTCCAAAAGCTGATGCATATTTAGTAAAAGCTGATTTTAATCAAGATTATTTATTATCGAAGGGATATTCTTTAGATGAAAATGATTTGAAAAATGTGAATTATGAAATAATAGAAAATTCAGGAGTTTCAGTTAAACTAAATGGATCATCAAGCTATACAATTCAAAAGCTAACGCACGATTCATTTATAAAAGCATTTTCTGAATTTTTAGAAGAACCACAATATATATTTTTTGCTCTCTTATTATATAGTAATGAAAGTGAAAAATTTAAAAATTATGATATGGTTAAAATGTTAACAATAGATGAAGAAAAAGTGACTACGTATTATATGAATGAAATAGGTAAAAATTTAGATTTAGATAATATTTCTGATTTATCAACAATTAGAAAATGGGCGCAACAAGAATTAAAAGGAACTATTAAGAATAACTTTTCAGTTTACAAATCATTATTTACTGGAGCCACTTGGTTTGATGAGCCTTATGTGGCGCACTATAAATATTTAAATAAAAAAATATTTACAAATGATTTAACTGATTTTTCTATTACCACTGGTTCTGGAAGAAGTAAAGGTAATTTTTCAATAGAAATCAAACCATTAATTGACAAAGTAGATGAATATCAATCGAATGCAGAATAAAGAGGGTTAAATATTTTTTGAGGAAAAGATTATTAAATATTGTTTAATAATTCCAAATATCTCGAATTAACATAAATGTAAAAAGCAAGTTACATTGTGGAAATTTGCAAATTTGATAAAATAGAATAAACAATAGAGCAAGTTTTCATTTTTAAGATGAAATGGCTCTATTTTTCATTTTTATCGATAGGAGAAGAATTATGTATAAAAAATTTAGGTACATCGAATTGAATAGCAGTCAATTTGAAATTATGAATCAAAGACTCCCGGATGATATTTATAAGTGGGATAATTCGTATTTGGAAGATCGATTGTTAGGAAAATTACATAATCAAAGTCATCTTTATGCTGCATATAAAGAAGGAATTACTGAAGATGAAAAAAAACAAAATTCTATTGTTGATGAAATAAATAAAATAGTGGATAATTATAATCGAAAAATCACTACTACCTCGAAGGATATAATTAATGATATAAAGAAAAAGTATACAGAACTGTACAAATTTGGCAAAATAGAAAACTATAATACATATGAAAGTGAAATGGAAAAAGCAATTATATTTAACAAAATATTTCTAATTACTGGTATTGGTGGAATAGGGAAAAGCCAGTATATGTTTGATTTTGGGAAAACTTTGAAAAAAGAAAGATATAAACATTTATTAATTTATGGAAAATATTGTAACAATTTATGCAATAGAGTATTTAATGAGATTGTCTTTGAAACTAAAAATAGCAAGTTTTATTTTCTTATAGATGCTATCAATGAATTTGATGAAAAAACCAAAAAGAAGATACTTCAGTTCATTATTGACAACAGGGATAATGAAAACTTAAGAGTTATAATTACATATAGAGATAATTCGTTTGAAAAGAATGAATATTTATCTATGGAAAAAATTGCAACAGATGTTGAAACTTTTTCTGGTGTTTCAACTTATGACGCAATAGAAAAAATTTCCGAAAAATATAATATAGATTTATCTGTTTATGATCATCTTTTAGACGACAGAAATCCATATCACTTGAGTTTAGCTGTTCGTGTTATATCAAACAATATACTTATGTCTGAAGAGAAGAAACCACTAATAAAAGGAACTCATTTGTATGAGAATATGATTAAACAAGCATTAGATGTCAATAGATGGAGACAGACAAAACAAGTAATCAACGAGGTTTTGAGACTTAAAGAAAAACGTTTGCCAACAATTAATTTAATATCTTTACTTGGTTCAGATAGTGATGATTATATAATTGAAATGAAAGAAAAGGCTTTTGCTACTACATATTTGTATGATGGCCAAGAATATTTTGTCTTTTTAAATGAAAGTTTAGTTGATTACTTGATTGCTAGAACTTTATTTAATGAAATTAAATCCCTTGATGAAACATCAATAATAAATGTTGTTAACGAAATTATAGATGAATTTTATAGTATTAGTGAGCCGTTAATATTAATGATATTTGAAAAATTCACAAAAAATATAAGAAAAGCATTAAATATTATAAAAAAGTCGAAGCTTTCAGACTCGCTTCGCTTAGAAACTTTTAATGAACTGTGCTTAACTAAGGCAAATCAACTCTATATTAAAAAAAGAATGAAAATAAATATGCCGATTTCAAATACGTTAATAATATCTGGTGGGAATCACTATAATCCTTTTAATTGTACAAATTATTTAAATGAAATAATATTTAATAAGCGAAATATATTATCCAGATTAAAATATAATAAGTATGAAATAAATGGAATTAGATCTAAGCTAAAAGTATGGGTAAGAAGTATAGCTAAATATGATTACTCTACTTCTTACTTGGAAGAAAAGTTTTGGTTCGCATTTTGGATTAGCTCTCTCCCTAATGGTAACATACGATTCCTAGCAAGAAAATTGATGTTTGAAATTGCAAAATTAAACAATCAGTTTATTGATGTATTGATTCAGTCATATGAAAAGACTAGTGATGATTATATAAAAGAAGCAATTATTCAAGTTTTAAGTACTCTAAAAAAGAAAGAAAAGAAAATAGTCAATTTCTTCAAAAAAATTAATACATATGAATTAATAAATATAAATTGTCTTCAATACATTCATTTATACTTATATGGTAAAGAAGATTATATAAAAGATAAAAAATATGATGTTTTATTAGATCAGGATGCATACTTTAATCAAAAAATATTCAAGTTTTTTTCTATCGTTGATTTTAGATTCAAATATGACTATAG
>CAYGGG010000014.1:0-17964 GCA_964349455.1 uncultured Muribaculaceae bacterium
AATATATATATTATATCACACTATTATTAAAAATAACAATTAAAAAAGGTTTTTCAACCTTAATTTAAGATATTTTCCGTTGCCTTAAAATTGATTCTAATCGCGATGCCCTTAGCAATTGATTGTTCAAAGATTCAATCGAAATATCTAACTCTATTTCTTGATTATTTTTAAATATAACGACTGAATTATAGTTACTTTTTTTTATTTCTTTAACTTTTTTTAAAGAAATCCAGATACAATCACTTGCTCTTGAAGACCCAGTTGGGAAATAAATTAATTCTCTTGTTTCCTCAACAATAATTGGCGCTTTGTATATTTTAGGCCCTAATAATTTTTTTGCTCCTTCAAACCTCCCGCTATAAGAACTGCCAAAATATTTACAACTGTCATCAATGATCTTGATTGCTTTTTTATTTACTTGATAAATGTTTTCGTCTTCAATTACTTTTGTTTCTGTTTCGGAAATTGGAATAATTGCATTGGTAGCTTCGTTTATTTCGTATTCACCCATTTTCTCACCTCCTTATCTTTAATTTAAAACTTTAATCTCTTTTTTCCTCTTCATTTTGTCACAAATTTTAAATTTTTGTCCTAATTTGGTTCGAAAGGTGTCTTTTTTGGTCTAAAAAAAGAACTATATTAGTTCTTAATAAGTTCTTATTGCTTGGAACAACTGGATGTAGTCTTCTTCTTCTTCACTTAAAATCGTTATTGGAGCCATATTGTTAACAAATGCCAATACTATTTCCTCTCCTTTTAAATTTCGAATTGCATCCATCATGTATTTTGCTGAAAAAGATATATCAATTTGTTTGTTTTCTTCGTTATTAACTTCTATCTCTTCTTCTACTTTACCAATTTCTGGAATAATTGCTTTTAATATTAATTTATTATTTTCTAACTTTAAATTGACTGTTTGTTTGCTTTCTTCTTTCGAAAGCAAAGAAGTTCGATCAATCGCATCATAAAAATCATTTAATTTTACTTTTAATTTTATTTCAAATTTTGGTGGAATGATATTTTCTACTTCGGGGAAAGTGGCGTTTATTAACCTTGATACAAATAGTAATTCTTCCATTTTAAACAAAATACTATTATTAAAAACATGAATTTCGATATCAATCACTGAATTTTCTAAAATTTTACTCAATTCTAACAAATTCTTGCTCGGAACAATAATATTAATATTTTCATCTACTTTCTCGTTTAACTCAATTCTTTTAGTTGCAATCCGATATGAATCGGTTGCTTCGCATTTCATTGTTTTATCATTTATTTTAATACTTATTCCTGTTAAATTAACTCTTTCCTCGTTTGTTGAAGCAGCATAAATAGTTTTGTTAATAATAGTTTTTAGCAAATCACCATTAATAACTAATGGTCTTTTTTTTGTTTCAAAATTTAATTTTGGAAAATCATTTTTATCATTACAATTAATATCTGATGATGAAGATTTAGTATATATTTTTAATTTATTATCAATTAATTCTTCTAAAGTTATCAATTCATTTGGTAATTTTCTTACATACTCATAAAAAAGACGTCCATATACAACAATCGTTCCTAATTCTTCAATTGTATCAATTTTATTTTTTGAAATAAAAGTTTTAATACTAATCTCATTATTAGTACTTGTTAGATACATACCTTCTTTTACAACATCAATTTTTATACAATTTAATATTGGAATCAAATTTTTATTTGAAATCCCTTTAATCGTGTGGTTCAAAGACTCAGTTAGTGTGTGCTTATCAATTTTAATTTTCATATTTATTCTCCTTTTATTATTATGTATGTGGATTATGTGCAAAACCTTTTTCTTCTTTTTATTATTATAATATTATTTTTAGTTTTACACAACTATTTTAATTTATTAATCAGTTTATTTAATTCGGTTTTAAATTTTTCATCTTTTTCAAATAATTTTGTAATTTTTTCAACCGAATGCATTACAGTGGTATGATTTTTGCCACCAAATGAGTTACCGATTTTGGTTAAAGATTCGTTAAAAATCGTACGCGCGATATACATTGCAACTTGTCTTGGGATTGCTATTTCGGTAATTCTTTTCTTACTTTTCATATCATCTATCGAAATATTATAATGTTGTGCAACAACTTGTTGAATTTTGTCTAACTGGTTTTTCGAAATAATGCAGTTATCAAAATAACCAATCAACGCCTCTGTTGCTAAATTTAAGTTAATTTTAGGTTTGTTCATCATTGTTGCATAAGCAACAATTCTTGTAATCGCTCCCTCCAATTTTCGAATATCCGTAATACAATTACTAGCAATATATTCTTTAACATCTTGCGGAAAATTAGCGATCGAGGGATATAATTCCACCTTTTTTGTAATAATATCAATTCTTAGTTCAAAATTTGGGGGCTTTATATCAACCATTAAACCCCAAGAAAATCTTGTTCTTAGTCTTTCTTCAAGTTGGTGTAAGTCATCTGGTGATCGATCAGAGCTAATAACAATTTGTTTGTTTTTTGTGTGTAAATCATTAAATGTATTAAAAAATTCTTGTTGGGATTTTAGAGCAACTTCTAAAAATTGAATATCATCAATCATTAAAACATCAATATCGCGATATTTTTGTTTAAAACTATCAACCGCATCAAGATTATTATCATTTTTATTTTTTCGATATAATTCAATAAAATCACTAACAAATTGTTCGCTTGTAACATACAAAACTTTTAGATTATGGTTATGATTGATATGATTCCCAAGCGCATGCATCAAGTGAGTTTTGCCTAGCCCTGATTTACTAAAAATAAATAACGGGTTGTACATTTGCGCCGGTTTTTCAGCAACCGCTAAAGCAGCAGTTCGTGCAAACTTATTGCTTTCCCCTACAACAAAATTTTCAAAATTATATAAAGGATTTAAGTTAGAAATAAAATCTTTTTTTGAGGGGACGCCGATTTTTTCAATAGAAAAAATTTCGTTTTCTAGTTCTTCTTTAATATAAAACTCAAACTTAAAATATGATCCGGTAATTTCGTTGAAAGTATCAATAATTAAATCATAATAACTTTCGTTTAGATGTTTTTGATGAACATGAGTTGGCACTAATACAATTGCTAAGTCTTCTTTAATTTCAATTAGTTCTGTTTCCACAAACCACGTTGAATAGTTGATTGGCGTTAATTTTTCCGCAATTTTGTGCAAAAAGTTTGTCCATAATAATTTGTAATCCATCGCGCCCTCCTCAATTAAAAATGTTTCCACAACCTATTCTACACTAAATTTGCCAAAAAACAAACTCAAATTATATTTTTCCACAAAATCGACAAAACAAAAAATGTTAAAAAATATCATTTGACAAAAACTTGATTTATCTATATAATTATTTATGCAAGAGGAGGAGTTAAAATGAAAAGAACATTCCAGCCCAATACCCGTAAAAAAAAGAAAAATCACGGATTCTTTGCGAGAATAAAAGGAAAAGTGTTGAAGTTGCGCCGGGCAAAGGGTCGCAAAGTATTATCAAGGTAGCACTAAACATCACTAAAAAAGGTGATGTTTTGTTAACGAAAAGGTGATATAATGAAAAAAGCAAATGTTTTACAAAAAACCGAAGATTATAAAAAAATTGTAACAACGGTGAAACCAGAGCATAGTAAATTATTCAAATTATATTTCGAAAAAACCGAAGGGAATTTTTTGTTTGGGATTGTTGTATCGAAAAAGATTGGCAATGCAGTCTCAAGAAATAAAATAAAACGAAGAATAAAAAACATATTAGATCAAATTAAATTTAAAGAAGATTTTATTTGTATAATCGTTTGCAAAGAAGAAATTAAAACAGCTACTTATGCTGAAATTAAAAAAGAATTAGAAAACAAATTGATAGGAAGAAGGACTTGAATGAAAAAAATAATTATCACGATTGTTTTGATCTTTATGCTGACGGGATGTGTTCAAACTTTTCGTCACGATGATAAAAATTATTATACAAATATTTTGTGTCTTCCTGAAGATGGCAAAACAATCGACATATATAAGGAAAACGATGTAGATGTTTCCGGGTTAGAACCTTGTAGTGATTTCTCAATTAGCGAAGGAGAGTACGAAGGAGTTTGGTCGACCATCTTTATTAGACCATTAGCCTGGTTATTAATTAGTATTGGTGAAAAAGTTGGCAGCTTTGGTTTTGCAATTATAATTGTAACGCTAATGTTAAGAATTTTAGTAATGCCAATAACGGCGCAAACTGCAAAACAATCAGAAAATATGAAAAAAGCAAAACCTGATTTAGAAGCGTTAGAAAAAAAATATAAAGATAAAAAAGATAAAGATGTGATGATGCAAAAAGGACAAGAACAGTTGTTGTTGTATAAAAAGCATAACATTAAGCCGTTAGCAGGATGCTTGTTCGCTTTTATTCAAATCCCATTTTTTCTAGCATTCTTTCAATCAATTAATCGGGTGCCAGTATTGTTTGAAGAAAACTTCCTAGGCATATTTATGCTAGGAAGAACTCCGATCGAAGCGATTTCAAGAGGAGAAATTCATTATGCAATATTTATTGTATTAATAATCTTAACGACTCATTATTCTTTTAAATTAAACCAATCAGGGACCGCTGTTGGCGAGCAAGAAGCACAAATGCAAACGATGATGAAGTTCATGATTGTGTTTATTTCAATTATATCGTTTACGTTAGCGGTTGGAATCGGGCTTTATTGGGTGTTTAATAGTTTGTTTACAATCGCCCAAAATTTATACTTTAAACGTAAAAGAGAGAAGGAGGAAAGGGCAAATGCTTAATATTGAAGAGTATGAAACCAAAACCGAAGAGGAGTTGTTTAAAAAGTTAAAAGATTCCCCAGAAAACTACATTATAAATGCAAGTGGGGAAAAATCAGGACTTATTTCTAAAAAACAAAAGTACCAAGTTGTTAAAAAAGCAGACCTAATTAATTATATTAACGAAGTGATTGAAGAAATGGGAATTTTAATGGGAAATCCAATTAAAGCTGAAATAGAAATGATGGATGACTATTTAAAATTAAAAATCAACGCCGAAAATAACGCTGTTATAATTGGAAAAGACGGAAGAACTTTACAAGCAATTCAGTATATGTTAATGCAAATTTTAAGAAAAAATCTTGGAAAAAGCGTTCGTATCGGGGTTGATGTCGGAAATTATAAAGAAGAAAAACAAAAAAGTTTAGAACGAGACATAAGATTTATTGCTGATGATGTTGTTGCGACAAAAGTTGGCGTTAAATTAGAATACATGAACTCATATGAAAGAAGAGTCGTTCACAGCGTGATAAATGAATATGAGATGTTGGAGTCAAGGAGCGAAGGGGAGACGCCTCAGCGATATGTCAATATAATATATAAAGAAAGGCAATCTTGATTGCTTTTTTTAGTTGACTATAAAAAGGTAATAAAGTAAACTAAAATCATGAATGAATTTGAAAAGTTAATTAAACCAATTATAAGCAACAAAGAATTTAAAAAAAGAAAGCACTATCTTCATCACGACGATAGTGTTTATGAGCATAGTTTAAATGTGGCTACCAAAACATATCAGTGGAGTAAAAGGCTAGGCCTAGATTGGAAAAGTGCTACAATTGGGGCATTATTACATGATTTTTACTTAGAATGCTGGCAAACAAATAAGAAAAAGGGCAAAGTGTGGGAGGCCCATGGTTTTACGCATGCCGGCGAGGCGGCGGTAAATGCAAAAAGACATTTCCCCGAATTAATCAATAAAAAAGTTGAAAACATTATTAAAAGACATATGTTTCCGCTAACGATAACCCCACCTTTTTATTTAGAGAGTTGGTTGGTTACAATAATTGATAAACTTGTGTCTTTAAAAATATTAACAAAGCCAAAGGATTGGCCAAAGTATCTCGGCCTTAGGAGGAATAAAAAATGACAACAATTGTTGGAATTTCAACCGCGCTTGGAATTGGCGCGATTAGCATCGTAAGAATTAGCGGACCTAATGCCGTTAAAATTGCTAGCAAAGTATTCAAAGGAAATGATTTGTTAAAAACCAAAACGCATACAATTCATTATGGCCATATTGTTGATAAAAAAGAAATAATTGATGAAGTATTAATAACCGTGATGAAAAAACCAAGAACATATACAAAAGAGGATGTTATTGAAATTAATTGCCATGGTGGAATCAATTCAACCAATAGAGTGTTAGAATTACTATTAGATAATGGCTGCGAATTAGCTGAGCCAGGGGAGTTTACTAAAAGAGCTTTTTTAAACGGGCGAATCGATTTAATAAAAGCTGAAGCGGTAATGAATCTTATCAAAGCAAAAACAGATTTAAACCGAAAAACAGCATTAAACCAATTAAGCGGGCAGATGTCGGCAAAAATTAATCAAATTCGTGAAAACTTAACCAAATTGATTACAAACATCGATGTTAATATTGATTATCCCGAATACCAAGATGTCGAACAAATCGAATATAAAAAATTAAAAAATAAAATTGAAATGATTAAAATTGAATTAAATAAACTTTATGAAGAAAGTAAAAACGGGCGGATGATTGAAGAAGGAATCAAAACAGTTATTATTGGAAAACCAAATGTGGGGAAAAGCAGCTTGCTTAATCAATTAATTGAGGAAGAAAAAGCAATTGTAACCGAAATCGAAGGGACAACACGAGATGTTGTCGAAGGAAAAGTTAATGTTGGCGGAATTCTGCTTGATATAAAAGACACCGCGGGTATCAGAGACACGGAAAACAAAATTGAAAAAATCGGCGTCGAAAAAAGTTTTGCTTTAATTGAAGAGGCGGAGTTGATTTTGTTTGTAATCGATCATAATCAAAAATTAAGCGACGATGAAAAAAGATTATTACAAAAGGTAATCCAAAAGCCCTACATCATCGTTATTAATAAAAAAGATCTCCCCCAAAAAGTAATTAAAAAAGAATTAGAAAAATATCAAACAATCGAAATAAGTACTTTTGAACGAATAAGCATTGAAAATTTGAAAGAAAAAATAAAAAAGATGTTTAATTTAGAAGAAATTGAAAAAAAGGATTTAACTTATCTAACAAGTGCTAGAAGTATAAATTTGTTAAAAAAGGCATTAGATAATATTAAAGATGTTGAAAAGGGAATAAAAAAAGAAGTGCCAATTGATATTCTTGAAATAGACATAAAAAGATCTTGGTATAATTTAGGTTTAATTACCGGTCAAGTTTATGATGATCAGTTAATTGAGCAACTGTTTAAAGATTTTTGCTTGGGTAAATAGGGGTGAAACAATGTATGATGTAATTGTCGTCGGAGCAGGGCATGCTGGATGTGAAGCAGCCGCAATCGCCGCTCATCTAGGTAAAAAAGTTTTATTAATAACTAGTAATATCAATAATATTGCTGATTTGCCTTGCAATCCTTCAATTGGTGGGAGCGCTAAAGGGGTTGTTGTAAGAGAAGTTGATGCACTAGGTGGAATTATGGCTGAGGTGGCTGATCAATCGCAGATTCAAATAAAAACATTAAACATAAAGAAAGGGCCGGCAGTACAAGCGCTAAGGGCTCAAATTGACAAAGACTTATATCAGACAAATATGAAAAAAAAATTAAATGAACTTAAAAATTTAAAAATTGAAGAAGATATGGTTGAAGATTTAATTCTGGAAAACAAAATAGTAAAAGGAATCAAAACAAAAAACAGAGAAATTAAAGGTAAAAGCGTAATACTAACAACCGGAACCTACTTAAAAGCCGATATTTTAATAGGTAATCAAAGGACAAGAAGTGGTCCCCACGGTGAAAAACCTAGTTTATTTCTTTCTGACAATTTAAAAAAAATAGGTTTTAATATCATTCGTTTAAAAACAGGAACGCCACAAAGAATTGATAAAAATACGATTTGTTATAAAGAACTACAAGAAGAAAAAGGATCTGATGCGCCATTGTATTTTAGTAACTTTTTTAAAAATTACTACGATGTTAACCAGCAAATATCTTGTTACATTACGCACACCAATGAAAAAACACATCAAATAATTCAAAACAATTTAAATAAATCAAGTATGTATGGCGGGATTAAGGATTTAGCAAGCGTTGGCCCAAGATATTGCCCTTCGATTGAAGATAAGGTAGTTCGTTTTAGCGAAAAACCAAGACATCAATTGTTTTTAGAGCCAATGGGCTTAAATAGTGATGAAATATATCTTCAAGGATTTTCAACAAGTTTGCCAGAAATTGTTCAAGAAGAAATCGTCCATAGTTTAAAAGGATTAGAAAAAAGTAAAATTTTAAAATATGCTTATGCAATTGAATATGATGCTGTTATGCCAACACAATTAAAAAAATCATTAGAAACAAAAGAAATTGAAAATTTGTTTATGGCCGGACAGATTAATGGAACGAGTGGCTATGAAGAAGCGGCCGGGCAAGGAATTATGGCCGGAATAAATGCATCATTAAAGTTAGATCAAAAAGAACCGCTTATTTTGAATCGAAACGAGGCCTATATTGGTGTTTTAATTGACGATTTAATTATAAAAGGAGTAAGAGACCCATATCGCTTGCTGACCTCGCGTGCAGAGTACCGTTTGCTTTTGCGTAGTGACAACACAATACAAAGGCTTGGTGACCACGCCTTAAAGTATAAGCTCCTTTCGCCAGAAAAAGAAAAGCTATGTTTTGAAAAAAAGAAAAACGAAGCCGAGCTTATCGAAAAATTAAAAACGTTTATCATCACGCCAACCAAAGAAACTAATCAATATTTACTAAAATTAAACTCAACTGTATTAAAAGATAAAACAAGTTTATTTGGTCTTATAAAAAGACCAGAAATTAGAATAAATGATTTAAGCAAGTGGCTAAAATTAGATTATGAGCCTGAAATAATCAATCAAATTGAAATTTCGGCAAAATATGAAGGATATATTAAAAAAGCTAATCAAGAAGCTAAAAAAATGTTACAACTTGAAAAACAAAGAATCCCGGAAGTGATAGATTATTATCAAGTGGCCAATTTAGCAAGCGAAGCAAAGCAAAAACTAACAGAAATTAAACCAACTTCGATCGGTGAAGCAACAAGAATAAGTGGTGTTAATCCAGCTGATATTGCTATTTTGTCTGTTTTTATAAAGAAGGGGAAAAAATGAACGAGCAACAATTTAAAAATGAGGTTAAAAATCTTGGCGTTGAATTAAATGATCAACAATTAAAACAATTAAAGAAATTCTATCAATTATTGACCGTTGAAAATGGCAAATATAACTTAACCAGCATCACCGAACACGACAATGTGTATTTAAAACACTTTTTTGATAGCCTAACAATTATAAGGATAATCAAGCTAGAAAAGCAAAAAGTATGCGATGTTGGAACTGGGGCTGGTTTCCCGGGAATAGTTTTAAAAATATGCTACCCCAAGCTGGAAATTGTTTTATTAGACTCAACAACCAAGAAAATTAAATTTGTTGAAAAGGTAATAAACGAATTGAAGTTAGAAAACATAACCGCGATTAATATGCGCGGCGAGGAATATGCAAGGCAACACGAAGAGCAATTTGATGTGGTTGTGACAAGGGCTGTAGCGTCGTTAAAAGTTTTGCTCGAAATTAGTGTTAAAATGATTAAAATAGGTGGATTTTTAGTCTGCATGAAGGGAAATATTTCCCGGGAAATAATTGAAAGTGATATTATAAGGGAAAAATTAAAAGTCGAAAAACCAGTTGTTGAAGCGTTTAAATTACCAGTTGAAAATAGCACAAGAACACTTATTTTATATAAAAAAAAGAAAAAAACACCACAAGGTTTTCCGCGACCGTTTAAGGATATAAAAGAATAATTATTGCATTATTTCCCAAAGTATAGTATTATTGTCTTGAAAAGAGTAAAAAGGGGAGGCTAATATGGAAGAAAAGCACATTAAAGAGATTGAACTTGATGATGTATTGCCAAATCGGTTTCAACCAAGAATCAAGTTTAATCAAGAAGCATTAACTGAATTAGCAAATTCAATTAAAGAACATGGTGTAATTCAACCCATTATTGTTCGTGAGATTGGTGATAAATACGAAATTATTGCTGGTGAGCGCAGGTATAAAGCAAGTGTAATCGCCGGAAAAACAACAATTCCAGCAGTGGTTCATAATGTTGATGACGCAAAAAGTTCAGAAATAGCGTTAATTGAAAATATCCAAAGACAGGATTTAACGCCAATTGAAGAAGCGGCATCATACCGAAAAATACTTGAGTTGGGGAACATGACTCAGCAACAGTTAGCTGAAAAAGTGGATAAAAAACAATCAACGGTTGCTAACAAGTTAAGGTTGCTTAATTTAACCGATGAAGCACAAGAAGGGCTGTTAAATGAGGAAATTTCCGAACGGCACGCAAGATCTTTGTTAAAATTAGAAGATGAAGAAATGCAAATGGATATGTTAAATAGGATTAAAAATGAAAGGTTAACGGTTAGACAGTTGGATATTGAGATTGAAAAATCATTAACAGAAGGAGCAGAGGAAGTGATTGAAAAAGAGGTTGAAGTCTTAGAAGACATCTTAGAAGAACCAAAGGATTATAACGTGAGCGCTGAAAAAGATAACCCAGGATTTTTGGATGTTGATCACATTGAGTCTAACGCAACCGACATATATGTTGAACCTGAAGAAAAGGACTGGGGACAACTCTTAAATGAAGAACAAACAATCGAAGAAGAAATGAAAGAGAATTTAAAAGCTTATGGAATTGATGTTGACTTTAACAAAGACATGAATGATTACGGGAAGAAAGAAGAAGAACCAGAAGCCCCGATTGGTAGATTTTTTAACTTTACAACGATCGAAGAAGAAGAAAAAATTCCTGAAAAAAAAGAAGAATCATCGCAATTCAATTTCCCTTTTGAGGGTGGAGGTGCACAGCCGGCAAAACAAGTTAACAATAACGTAAAAGAAAAATTAACAGCAACAATTAACGATTTAAAGATGAACGGTGCAAAATTAGAAGTTGAAGAAGTTGATTTCGAGGATCAGTATCAATATATTATTAAAATTAAAAAAGATTAACTATGCATTGCATAGTTTTTTTAATTTTTTTATAGTATAATATAGAAGAAGGTGAGAAAATGAAATGGTCGCAAGCGAATATAAAAAATGAATTCAAATTCAAAAAAAAATATGGGCAGAATTTTATTTTTAACCAAACTTTAATTGAAAATATTGTCGAAAAAGCAAACGTAGCTAAAGACGATATTGTAATTGAAATAGGAGCAGGAGTGGGGAGCTTAACTTGCGGGCTCGCCCCAAAAGTAAAAAAAGTAGTCACCTATGAAATTGACCACGAACTCGAAGAAACTTTAAAAAAAAATATGGTCGAATTTAACAATGTTGAAATAAAAATGACCGATTTCTTAAAAGAAGATTTTTCTTTTTTGAAACAAGAAGCGGTTATTGTCGCAAATCTACCGTATTCAATTACTACACCAATTCTATTTAAAATAATCGACGAATCAATCCTTGTTAAAAAGTTGGTTATTATGGTTCAAAAAGAAGTTGGCGAAAGGATTGCTGCAAAACCAAATAGTAAATCGTACAATGCACTTTCAGTTTTATTAAATCATCAATATAAAATAAAAAAATTAATGGATATTGGGAAAAACAATTTTTACCCGATCCCAAAAGTGGAGAGTATTGTCCTTGAAATGGTCAAAAAAGATACTAGAATTGATAATAAATTTAAGAAATTAGTAAAAGATAGTTTTCGTCAAAAAAGAAAAACAATTAAAAATAACCTTAAGCTTTATGATTTAGAAAAAATTGAAAAAGTTTTATCAAAAAACAATTATTCATTAAATAGTCGCGCCGAACAAATTCCGATTGAAGTTTTTGTTGAATTAAGCGAAGAACTGGGTGAGTAAATGATAGGTAACGATTGGGATGATATTTTAAAAGAAGAGTTTAAAAAAGATTATTTTAAAAAATTAATGAAGTTCGTCAAAAAAGAATATCAAACAAAAGCAATTATGCCAAAGCAAGAAAATCTTTTTAAAGCATTAAAAATAACAAATTATAAGGATTTGAAAATAGTAATAATAGGCCAAGATCCCTACCCAACTAAAGGAGTCGCCGACGGGCTTGCTTTTTCAACGAATGATGAAATCGCGACACCAAAGTCTTTAGTAAATATAAAAAAATTATTGGAAAAAGACTTGACAATTAAAAAAAGAACAAATAATTTAGAAAGTTGGAGCAAACAAGGAATTTTGTTACTTAATCGTGTATTAACGGTTGAGGAGGGGAAAGCAAACTCTCATCAAAATAACGGGTGGGAAAGGTTTACCGAAGAAATTATTCGAAAAATAAACAAAAAAGAACAAATAATTTTTGTTTTATTGGGAAAACAAGCTCAGCAGGTGTTAAAAATGATTGATAAAAGACATGTTGTAATTATAACAAGCCATCCGTCGCCACTGAGTGCGCATCGAGGTTTTATGACAAGTAATTTGTTTTCAAGAATAAATAAGATTATTAAAATAGAATGGTAAGGGGTAAAAGTGAAGGACGTTACAAAATTTATTAAAGAAGAGTTAACATTTAAGTATGGCGAAGCGGTTGTTGTCGCTGTTTCAGGCGGGCCAGATTCAATGGCCTTGTTAAATATTTTGCTTGAATTACGAAACTTTTTAGATTTGGAAATTATTTGTGCTCATATTCACCATAATGTGCGCAGTGAAAGTGACGTTGAAAAAAGATTTGTTGAAAATTTTTGTAAAAAAAATAAAATTGTTTTTGAATGGCTTAAAATTGAAGAATATGGTGATGATAATTTCCACAATGAGGCTCGAAATATAAGATATAAGTACTTAAAAAAAATTGCTAAAAAACACGAAGCCAAGTATATTTTTACAGCGCATCATGGCGATGATTTAATTGAAACAATTTTAATGAGAATAGTTAGGGGATCGACGTTAAAAGGATATAGCGGATTTTCAAAAGTAATCGATTCAGACGGGTTTTTAATTGTAAGACCACTGATCACGGTAACTAAAAAAGAAATTGAAAATTACAATAAAGACAAAAAGATTTCCTATATGGTTGATAGTTCAAACGAAAAAGATATTTATACAAGAAATCGGTTTCGAAAATATATTGTATCAGATTTAAAAAAGGAAGATTTAAATGTTCACAAGAAATTTTATAAGTTTAGCGAAACAATTCATGAAAGTAATGAATACATTGATAAGGTTGTGAAGCAAAAGTTAAAACGAATTTATCCACAAAAAGTTTTAAATATTGAAGAATTCAAAAATGAAGCAAATATTATTCAAACAAAGATTATTTATCATATTTTAGAAGATATATATTTAGATGATTTAATGTTAATTACCGATCAGCATGTGCTCCTTTTACAAAACCTCGTTATGTCAGAAAAAGCAAACGCTTTAATTCATCTGCCAAATAAAATAAATGCGATTAAGACTTATAATAATTTAACATTGGTTAAACAAACGGTTAAAGAGGCTGATTTTTATTTAGAGATTTCTGATTATATTAATTTAGCTAATGGAAAAAATATTGAGCGGATTAACCGAACAAATCAAGATGACAACAATATTTGTCGCTTAGACGGCGCGGAGTTAAATCTGCCCATCTATGTTCGCAATAAAAAAGAAGGCGACAAAATGACAATTAAAGGGATGTTGGGTAGTAAAAAAATTGCCGACATTTTTATTGATCAAAAAATTGAAATGAGTGAGCGTAAGAAATGGCCAGTTGTGGTTGATTCAAGCGGCGTGATTGTTTGGCTTCCTGGTTTGAAAAAAAGTAAATTTAATAAATCAATTAATGAAAAATATGATATAATACTTAAGTATTATTGAGAGGAGGAAAAAAATGAATTTTGAAACAGTTAAAAAAACACTATTACCGTATCTTATTTTGTTTGTTTTGATGGGATTAATTTTGTTTCTTATTAATGCCCAAGAGGGAAAGCCAGAAATATTAAGATATGATACGTTTATGGAAAAAATAAAAAATGAAGAAGTTAAAAAAATAAAACTAATTCCAAGAACAAGATCTGGAATTTATGAAATTCGAGGCGAATATGTTGAGAAGGGGGAGTTTGTATTAAACGTTCCTTTGTCTGAAAGCGTTGTTAGTCGGATTTTGCTTTTGGAGGAAGAATATGGTTATGAAATAGAAGCAAGCTCTGATCCAGAGTCGAGCACGGTTTTGCTTTTTTTAATAAACATTCTTCCGATTGTCATTCTAATTGCGATTGTTTTTTTGTTTATTAGAAGACAGATTGGTAGTGCTAATAAATCAATGGATTTCGGCAAGAGCAAGGCTAAGTTAAACCCGGATAGCAATAATGTTACTTTCGATGACGTAGCTGGGTTAACTGAGGAAAAAGAAGAAGTCGCTGAGTTAATTGATTTTTTAAAAAATCCAAAAAGATTTCAACTATTAGGAGCAAGGATTCCGAAAGGAGTTTTGTTAGTTGGCGCACCAGGAACGGGGAAAACATTATTAGCTAAGGCGGTTGCAGGAGAAGCGAGTGTTCCATTTTACTATATAAGCGGGTCTGATTTCGTTGAATTATTTGTTGGGGTAGGCGCTAGTCGGGTGCGAGATATGTTTAGACAAGCTAAAATGAGCGCTCCTTGTTTGATTTTTATCGATGAAATTGATGCAGTTGGACGACAAAGAGGAGCCGGTTTAGGTGGCGGACATGATGAACGCGAACAAACTTTAAATCAATTATTAACTGAAATGGATGGATTTGGCGCTAATGAAGGAATTATCATTATTGCAGCGACAAATCGACCAGACGTTTTAGATCCAGCACTTTTGCGACCAGGAAGGTTTGATCGTCAAGTAACGGTTAATCTCCCTGATGTTAATGGAAGAAAAGAAATTTTAGAAGTTCATGCGCGTGGGAAAAAGTTTGATGAAGATGTTTCGTTGGAAAATATCGCAAGAAGAACGGTTGGGTTTAGTGGTGCTGATTTGGAAAACTTGTTAAATGAGGCTGCTTTATTAACGGTGAGACGAAATAAAAAAGCAATTTCAGTTGACGAGGTTGATGAAGCACAAGATCGTGTTTTGATGGGTCCTGCAAAAGTGACTAAAAAGTATACAATTAAAGAAAAAAGATTGGTTGCTTATCATGAAGCTGGGCACGCTGTTTTAGGGATTAAACTTGATGGTGCTAATGAAGTACAAAAGATTACAATTATTCCAAGGGGAACGGCTGGTGGCTATAATTTAATGGTTCCAAAAGAAGAGACTTTTCTTTCGACTAAAAAGGAATTATTAGATACAATTTCAGGATTGCTGGGAGGAAGAGTGGCTGAGGAAATTGTCTTTAAAGAAGTAACAACCGGAGCGCACAATGATTTTGGCAAGGCAACAAAAATTGCTCGGGCAATGGTAACTGAGTATGGGATGAGTGATTTGGGACCGGTTCAGTTAGAACATCACGATGAGAGTGTTTTCTTAGGCCGAGATTATAACAAGATTAGAAATTTTTCGGGGCAAGTTGCATTTCAAATTGATCAAGAAATTCGAAAGATAATTTCAGAAAGGTATGAGGTTGCAAAAAAAATTATTGGTGCAAATCGTAAGTTGTTAGATTTGTTAGCAGAAACGCTTATTGAGAAGGAAACTTTAACTAAGGAAGAAATCGAACAATTATATAAAAAAGGCGAACTTAAAAAGAAAAAAATTGATCTCACCGATAAGAAGGTTGATGAATTGAAAACGATAGCAAAGAAGTTGAAAATAAGGAATTATAGCAAAATGAATAAAGATGATTTAAAAAAAGAAATATTAGTGTATAATGGAATTAAAGAGTAAAAAGGAGGAAAAAAAATGTTAAAAGTGTTAGATTTAAACGGAGATTCGCAGGAAGTTGAAGTAATTAGATATTTTAAAATGAATGGTGTCAGTTATTTGCTTTATGCTTTAAACGAGGTTGACGAGCAAGATTATCTAAAACTATATGGTGCAAAAGTAAGTGATGGCGTGGGAAATAATATTGAAGATGCTGAATGGGATACGGTCAAGGAAGAAATAAAACGGATCATTAAAGGTAACAAGGAAGGCAATTTACAAATTGAAGATCTTAATTTTGTTGAAATTGATGGTCTTACAATTAATGATTTTCGCGCTTTTAAACTTTCAAATGAATTAGTGAGTTTACTAAAAGCGAACAAAAAAGAGTTTGCAATGGAAGTGGCTGCCGAAACGAATGAAGCAGAGGTGGAAACACCAATGCCAGAAACGAGCGAACCACAATTTGAACCATCGATTCCAGAAGTGAGTGAGCCAGAAATGGAAACGCCGATGCCAGAATCATATGAGCCACAACCAGAAGTTTCAACATCTTTCGAAGTAGAGAGTGAAAAACCAGAGGGTAACCCGTTTGATTTTCCTGCTACAGAAGAAGCAAAATTTGATTTCCCAGCGGAAGAAGAAAAACCAGCGGGCGGATTTGATTTGGGTTTAGAAATCGAAGGAAATTCAGAAATGCCAACAAGTGAAGATGTTGCAAGTATTGAACCAACTGAAGTTAAATCATTTGATGAACCAGATATTAACAATTATGAAGCAATGTATAAGGAAGCGCAGGAAGTTAATGTTGTTTTAAAAGATGAAAACGAGGAACTGAAAAGGAAATTAGGAAAAATTACCCAATTGTTAAACGAATAAAAAAAACATCAATTTGATGTTTTTTCTTCGTAATCATGAGCAATTCGACTTGCGGCTGAGGAAGCAATTGCGCATACAATGTCATCTAAAAAAGTATGACATTTTTTGTCGCTTTCTTGTTGTAGTTTCCCGATTATACCCGGTTTTTCTTTATCTAAATAACCAAAGTTTGTGAGAGCGATTGATCCGTGAACATTGACGATGCTTAATGCTAATATTTCATCTATTCCATATAAAGAATAATCATCGTTGATGACATCGTTTATTTCGTGAAAAGCATTGTTTTCAGCGGCAACGTCAATTTCGATCCCAGTTAAAACGGCAAAAGCAACTTCTCTTTTGTCTAAAACTAAGTTTATTGATTCAATACAGTCATCGATTGTTAAATTAGGACAGTATTCTTTTTGTAAATCATAAACAAGGGCAGCTATGTCTTCGATCAAAACGCCACGTTGCGTTAGCTTGTTTCTTGAAAGTTCACGATAATGTTTTATCATTCAACATTCACTACTTCTTCAACTGAAGGGACCACTTCTTTTATGGCAGTTTCAATTCCTTCTTTTAATGTTAGATAGGCCATAGCACATCCTTTACAGGCGCCAAGCATTTTTACATAAACCTTGTTATTTTCGTATTTAACAAATTCTAAGTCGCCACCATCACTTTGGATAAATGGTCTGATTTTTTCAATTGTTTCTTTGATTAGTTGTTCGTCTTTCATTTTCTCACCTCTTCTAAATTATAGTATAAAAATGAATAATAGTAAACTAATTTATGATATAATTGATTTGAGGGATATTATGAGCAAATATAAGAAAGGGAAAACGGTAACGGGTATTGTTTTGGGAATTGAAACTTATGGAATTTTTGTAAAATTCGATGAGTTTTATAGTGGTTTGATCCATATTTCTGAAATTTCTCATCAGTTTGTATCTGACCCAAAAGCGATTACAGAAATTGGGGATCAGATAACGGTACAAATATTAGAGGTTGACGAAATTAATTATCGTTTAAAACTAAGTCTGAAAGATATTGAACAAGAGGGTAAAAAAAAATATAAAGCAAATATCAAAGAAACGCCATTGGGGTTTTCGACATTAGCGAAGAAGTTACCGGAATGGATTGTAAAGAACCTTGAAAACCAACCAAAAAGATAGCGTTTTTTATTGACAAAAAGATTCAATAGTGTTATATTTAATTACGTCAAACAAATTTTGGGTGATTAGCTCAGTTGGTTAGAGCACCTGCCTTACAAGCAGGGGGTCATAGGTTCGAGTCCTATA
>CAYGGG010000015.1:0-17797 GCA_964349455.1 uncultured Muribaculaceae bacterium
TCTAGTGTAGCGGTTAAATGCGTAGATATTAGAAGGAACACCAGTGGCGAAGGCGGCTTGCTGGGCCATTACTGACGCTGAGACACGAAAGCGTGGGGAGCAAATAGGATTAGATACCCTAGTAGTCCACGCCGTAAACGATGAGTACTAAGTGTCGGGAAACCGGTGCTGAAGCTAACGTATTAAGTACTCCGCCTGAGTAGTACGGCCGCAAGGCTGAAACTCAAAGGAATTGACGGGCACCCGCACAAGCGGTGGAGCATGCTGTTTAATTCGAAGATACGCGAAAAACCTTACCTAGACTTGACATCCCCGGCAAAACTATAGAAATATAGTGGAGGTTATCCGGGTGACAGGTGGTGCATGGTTGTCGTCAGCTCGTGTCGTGAGATGTTCGGTTAAGTCCGATAACGAGCGCAACCCTCGTCATTAGTTGCTAACATTTAGTTGAGTTCTCTAATGATACTGCCGGTAATAAACCGGAGGAAGGTGGGGATGACGTCAAATCATCATGCCCCTTATGTCTAGGGCTACAGGCGTGCTACAATGGCCATTACAATGAGACGCAATACCGTGAGGTGGAGCAAATCTTTAAAAATGGTCCCAGTTCGGATTGGAGTCTGCAACTCGACTCCATGAAGTTGGAATCGCTAGTAATCCCGAATCAGAATGTCGGGGTGAATACGTTCCCGGGTGTTGTACACACCGCCCGTCAAGCCACGAGAGTTTGTAATACCCGAAGTAGGTAGCCTAACCTGTAAAGGAGGGGGCTTACGAAGGTAGGACAAGTGATTGGGGTTAAGTCGTAACAAGGTATCCCTACCGGAAGGTGGGGATGGATCACCTCCTTTCTATGGAGAAAGAAAAATTTTGCAGTTTGTTAACGTGTTTGCTCGGTTTTGAGAGATTATTCTCTCTGATAGTTCTTTGAAAACTAGATAATGTGGTAGTCTTATATTACGAGTATAAGACATTAAAATATCTCATCAAATTAGGAAAAAAATAATAATGGTGATTAAATTGCTAAGGGCGCACGTGTGAATGCCTTGGCACTAGAAGATGATGAAGGACGCGACAAACGGCGATACGCTTCGGGGAGCAGTTAAGTATGCTTTGATCCGGAGATTTCCGAATGGGGAAACCCACCTAGGGTAATGCCTAGGTACTACATAATGAATACATAGTTATGTGGAAATAACCCGGTGAACTGAAACATCTTAGTAACCGGAGGAGTAGAAAGAAAAATCGATTTCCTTAGTAGCGGCGAGCGAAACGGAACCAGCCCAAACCAGTCTTCGGACTGGGGTTGTAGGACCTCTGTTTAGAGTAAAAAATTCTTAGTATAGTTGAATCAATTGGGAAGTTGAACCATAGAAGGTGACAGTCCTGTAAGCGAAATGCTTTGAACTCTAAGAGGTATCCTGAGTACAACGAGACACGAGAAACCTTGTTGGAATCTACGGGGACCATCCCGTAAGGCTAAATACTCTCTAGTGACCGATAGTGGACAAGTACCGTGAGGGAAAGGTGAAAAGTACCCCGAGAGGGGAGTGAAATAGTTCCTGAAACCGTGTGCCTACAAGAAGTCAAAGCCCGTTAATGGGTGATGGCGTGCCTTTTGCAGAATGAACCGGCGAGTTATTTTATCATGCAAGGTTAAGTTGAAGAGACGGAGCCGTAGCGAAAGCGAGTCTGAATAGGGCGACATAGTATGGTGGAATAGACCCGAAACCGAGTGATCTAACCATGAGCAGGTTGAAGTTTGGGTGAAACTAAATGGAGGACCGAACCGGTGTACTAGGAAATGTGCTCGGATGACTTGTGGTTAGCGGAGAAATTCCAATCGAACTCGGAGATAGCTGGTTCTCCCCGAAATAGGTTTAGGCCTAGCCTCAAACTATAGCTCTTTGGAGGTAGAGCACTGAATATGCAATGGCGGCATCTAGCCGTACTGAGTGTAATCAAACTCCGAATGCCAAAGTAAGCTTGTTTGGGAGTCAGTGTATGGGTGATAACGTCCATGCGCGAGAGGAAAACAATCCAGATCGCCAACTAAGGTCCCAAAATATATGCTAAGTGGGAAAGGATGTAGAGTTGTCAAAACAACTAGGAGGTTGGCTTAGAAGCAGCCATCCTTTAAAGAGTGCGTAATAGCTCACTGGTCTAGTGACACTGCGCCGAAGATGTACCGGGGCTAAGCATATTACCGAAGTTGCGAATTTTATGTAAATAAAGTGGTAGGGGAGCGTTCTAAGGGCGGTGAAGACAGATCGTGAGGACTGTTGGAGCGTTTAGAAGTGAGAATGCCGGTATGAGTAGCGCAAGATGGGTGAGAATCCCATCCACCGTTAGCCCAAGGTTTCCTGGGGAAGGTTCGTCCTCCCAGGGTTAGTCAGGTCCTAAGGCGAGGCCGAATGGCGTAGTCGATGGACAACAGGTTAATATTCCTGTACCACCTATATAACTGATGGAGTGACGAAGGAGGCTAGAAAGAGCCAGTTAATGGATTCTGGTCTAAGCACAAAGGTTTGTATATTGGTAAATCCGTATACTTTAAGACTGAAGTGTGATGGTGAAGCGAATGCTTGCATTTGCGAAATCTTTTGACGCCAAACTTCCAAGAAAAACTTCTAGGGTTAATTATATGGGTGCCTGTACCGAGAACCGACACAGGTGGGCAAGGAGAGTATCCTAAGGTGAGCGAGAGAACTATGGTTAAGGAACTCGGCAAAATAACCCCGTAACTTCGGGAGAAGGGGTGATCTAGAAATAGATTCGCAGTGAAGAGGTCCAGGCGACTGTTTACCAAAAACACAGGTCTCTGCTAAGTCGTAAGACGATGTATAGGGGCTGACGCCTGCCCAGTGCTGGAAGGTTAAAGGGAGAGCTTAGTATATGAAGTAATTCATTATGACGAAGGCTTGAACTGAAGCCCCAGTGAACGGCGGCCGTAACTATAACGGTCCTAAGGTAGCGAAATTCCTTGTCAGGTAAGTTCTGACCCGCACGAATGGCGTAATGATCTGGGAGCTGTCTCAACCATAGACTCGGTGAAATTTTAATACCTGTGAAAATGCAGGTTACCCGCGACAGGACGGAAAGACCCCGTGGAGCTTTACTACAGCTTGATATTGGGATTCGTTTTATTATGTAGAGAATAGGTGGGAGACTATGAAGCTAGAACGCTAGTTTTAGTGGAGTCAACGTTGGAATACCACCCTTAATATAATGGATTTCTAACCTGATACCGTGAATCCGGTATAGGGACAGTGTCTGGTGGGTAGTTTGACTGGGGCGGTCGCCTCCCAAAGAGTAACGGAGGCGCTCAAAGGTTCCCTCAAAATGGTTGGAAATCATTTGTAGAGTGCAAAGGCATAAGGGAGCTTAACTGCGAGACCTACAAGTCAAGCAGATGCGAAAGCAGGACTTAGTGACCCGGCGATTCAGAATGGAATGGTCGTCGATCAACGGATAAAAGTTACCCCGGGGATAACAGGCTAATACCACCCAATAGTACACATAGACGGTGGTGTTTGGCACCTCGATGTCGGCTCGTCACATCCTGGAGGTGAAGTTGCTTCCAAGGGTTGGGCTGTTCGCCCATTAAAGTGGCACGCGAGCTGGGTTCAGAACGTCGTGAGACAGTTCGGTCCCTATCCGTCGTGGGCGTAGGAAAATTGAGGAGAGCTGTTCCTAGTACGAGAGGACCGGAACGGACATACCTCTGGTGTATCTGTTGTCACGCCAGTGGCAGTGCAGAGTAGCTATGTATGGAAAGGATAATCGCTGAAAGCATCTAAGCGAGAAGCCAACTTCAAGATGAGTTTTCCCATCTCTTTAGAGAGTAAGATCCCAGAAAGATTATCTGGTTGATAGGTCAGAGGTGGAAGCATGGCAACATGTTGAGCTGACTGATACTAATAGATCGAGGATTTAATCATAATTTTTAATTTGAGAGATTACACATTATCTTAGTTTTCAGAGAATTATCGTGAATTGGTGACGATAGCAAAGAGGATACACCTGTTCCCATCCCGAACACAGAAGTTAAGCTCTTTAACGCCGACAATAGTTGAATTGCGAAGATAGGTAGTTGCCAATTCTTTTTATAAAATTAAAACAAGTGAAAACTTGTTTTTTTTAATAATAGATTAATATCATTAATCTCATTAATCTCAAATAACGATGCTCTAATTTTTTAAGAAAGGAGTTTTTATGAAAAAATATATTATTTTGGCAGGAATGATTTTTTTATTAACTTCATGTGCTGCCCACGAAGAAGCAAAATGTGCTGTTGAAAATTGTCATGGTCTAGATATCAAATGTGGCGCTAACCCACCAGATGTGTGCACGGAAGTATATGAATTAGGTGACCGTTGTTTAGTTTATGCTGAATGTGCAATTGTTAATGGTGTTTGTCAGCAAGTTGTGAGTGATAATTTTACTCAGTGTAAAAGTTGTGTTGAAAGTTGTATAGCACAGTTTTCAGATAATTATGATCAATTATTTGAATGTGAAAGTCGATGTGAATGAAACAATTTTATAAAACGATTTTGCATTTATTTATTAGTATTTAGCTTGACAAACTAAGTAGGGACAGGCCTAATATCTTTTAAAAAAGTTACCTCTTCTGTTCTGATTGTTGAATTTAATTTGTGCAAAAAAAAATAAAAAAAATAAACAAAATTACTTTCTGTCGACAAAAAGTTAGACAAACGTAAATAAAAAATAAAACAAACAGTTTCAATACTATTGTTTTTATTATAAATATTATATATAATTAAAGTGGTGATAAAATGGATTACAAAATAACGACGAAAAACGAATCAGAAACAATTCAGTTAGCAGAAAACATTGAATCAGAAAAATTTCCAAATATGGTGATTTGTTTGACCGGTGAACTAGGTAGTGGCAAAACCGTTTTTACCAAAGGATTTGCTAGTGCAATGGGAATTAGCGAAACGATTACTTCGCCAACTTTTTGTATCATCAAAGAATATGAAGGTGAGCAATATTTATATCATATCGATGCCTATCGCCTAGATAATAAAATCGAAGGATTTGATCTTCAAGAATACTTTAATAAAGGTGGCGTTGTTATTATTGAGTGGGCTGATTCAATTAAAGAACATTTGCCAGAAGAACGGCTTGATATAAATATCAAGGTAGTTGGTGAAAACACAAGAGTAATAATTTTAAAACCACAAGGCGAAAAATATGAAGAATTATGCGAGGGCGTTTTATGAAAATTTTATTTCTTGATACGTCTTCTTTTTTTATTAATATTGCAATTATTGAAAACAATAATTTTTTATTTCATTTTAAAGAAAAAAGTGATCACAAATTATCAGATCGAATCTTTTCTTTAATCGAAAACTGTTTCGAAAAAGCAAACACCAAACCACAAGAAATAAATAAAATATACGTTACCAATGGACCAGGATCTTTTACTGGAATTAGAATTGGTCTTACCATTGCCAAAACAATGGCCTGGGATTTAAATATTCCAATTTGCACCGTTTCATCATTGTTAATGCTTGTAAGTGGTCAAACCAAACCGGTATATGCCGTCATTCCAGATCGAAATGGTTATGGTTATTGTGCCTTATATAATCAAAATCTAATTACCAAAGAAGAAGTATATGTTGATCTAAAACAATATTTAACTTTGAATATTCCAGTTGTTAGTTATCATGATGAAATTGAGCCAACAACTGATTTATTAAGAATCATCAAAAAATATAAAAATAAAAGCGAAGATGTTCACGGAGTTAAAGCGAATTATATAAAAAAAATGGAAATGGAAAAATAAAATGAAAGAGATATTTGTATTAGCGATTGAAACAAGCTGTGATGAAACAAGCATTTCAATTGTCAAAAATGGAAAAGATGAATTAGCGACAACGACAATGTCGCAAATTGATATTCATGCGCAATATGGTGGGGTTGTTCCTGAAATTGCTAGTCGTAATCATGAATTAAATATTACTTGGGCGATTGAACAAACTTTACAAAAAATTGATTTTACAATTAAAGATATTGATTTGATTGGCGTAACCTATGGACCAGGTTTAATTGGTTCATTGTTAGTTGGGATGATGGCTGCTAAAACATTAGCATTTATTAATCAAATCCCTTTAATTCCAGTTCATCATATTGCTTCGCATATTTATGCTAGTAATTTAGAAAAAAACTTAGAATATCCATTGCTTGCTTTAGTAGTAAGTGGCGGGCATACCGAATTAGTTCTAATGAAACATGATTATCATTTTCAAAAAATTGGTGGTACACTAGATGATGCTATTGGTGAAACTTATGATAAAGTAGGGCGTATTTTAAAATTGCCATATCCTGGAGGACCGTTAGTTGATCAAATGGCTCAAAAAGGAATTGACAATTATCAACTTCCGACACCTTTAGATGACAATACTTATAATTTTAGTTTTAGTGGTTTAAAAAGTGCAGTAATCAATTTAGTACATAATGAAAAACAAAAAAACAAACAAATTGATAAAGAAAATTTAGCAACTTCATTTCAAAATCGAGTAGTCGAAGTATTAGTCAAAAAAACAATGCGAGCAATGAAAGAATACCAAGTTTTTAATCTTGTCTTAGCGGGTGGTGTTGCTGCCAATCAAGGTCTTCGCAAAGAATTAAAGCAAGCTTGTTTAGAAAACGATTTTAAATTTTTTAAACCAAATATTAAATACTGTACTGATAACGGCGCAATGGTTGGCGCAGCTGCTTATTATGCTTATATTACTGATAAATACAATAAAGGAAAAATGATTGCAAAATCAACCGAAGAATTGTGAAACTACAAAAAAGGTAAAAAAAGTCCCGTTTTGGACTGCAAAACGAGTAAAAAAAGTCCCTTTTTGTTGTTTTGGAGCAAAAAATATGATAAGATTAACTTGGGTGATAATATGTTTAAAAGAAAATTCGAAGTAAATTTAAAAAAATGGAAAGAAAATTATATAAAAAAACCACTATTAGTAATAGGGGCAAGACAGGTTGGGAAAACATTCATTATTAAAAAATTTATTAATGATAATTTTGATAATTATATTTATATTAATTTTGATGAAGAAAAAAAATATGCAGAATTTTTTCAAGAAGATTTAAATCCAGAAAGAATTATTCGCGATATAGCAAATTACCGTAATCAAACGATTAATATAAAAAAAACTATTTTCTTTTTTGATGAGGTACAGAAAAGTGAAGAAGTTATTGCTTCGTTAAAGTACTTTGAAGAAAGTGATCAAGAATATAAAATTATTTGTGCGGGATCGTTATTAGGCGTTTTATTAAACCGTTTTACAAAATCTTTTCCAGTGGGTAAAGTGTATTTCGAATATATGTTTCCAATGGATTTTGAAGAATTTTTATGGGCCTTAGATGAAGAAAATTTAAGTGAAAGAATTGTCGAAAACTACAAAAGCATGAAACCACTGCCCAATCCCCTTCACGAAAAAGCGTTAGAATTATATTATAAGTATTTATATATTGGTGGAATGCCTGAGGCAATCAAAGAATTTTTAGCGAAAGAGAAAGATATTCAAAGTTTTGATAGAGGTATACAACAAAATATAATTAGTGCTTATTTAGCTGACATGGCAAAATATGCTGATTCTCATCAAATCATAAAAACGGTTGAAGTTTATAATAGCATTTCTCATCAACTGGCAAAAAAAAATAAAAAGTTTATCTACAAAAACATTAATGAACGAGCAAAAAGCAAAACCCATGGTAATGCTATTTCGTGGTTAATTGATGCAGGGCTTGTGTTAAAATGCAATCGGTTAGATAAATTAGAAAAACCGTTTAAGTTTTATGAACTTCAAAATGATTTTAAATTATATTTAAGTGATGTAGGATTATTATGTAAACTATCAGATTTTTCTTATTCAGCAATTGCATATAAAGAAGGGACAGAATTTAGAGGAGTGTTAGCCGAAAATTATATTGCACAGCAATTAACTAGTAATAAAGTACCGTTATATTATCGAACCGAAACAAGAGATATCGAAGTTGATTTTATGATTATTATTAATGAAAAAATAATACCGATTGAAGTAAAAGCAAGTAGTAATACTAAATCACTTAGTTTAAACAAAATGCAAGACAAGTATAATTTCGAATATAGTATAAGAATATCAAGCAAAAATTTTGGATTTGTAAATAAAATTAAATCAGTCCCATTATATGCGGTTTATTTAATAAAACAAATATGAGAAATCATATTTGTTTTTATAAAAAAGTAATAATTATGTTATGATAAGAAAGGTGATTAATATGCTTGAAAAATTAAACAAAGAACAAAAAGAAGCAGTAATGATAACAGAGGGACCGCTTTTAGTTATTGCTGGTGCTGGCAGTGGGAAAACAAAAGTCCTTACCACCAAAATTGCTTATTTAATTGAGAAAAAATTAGCAACGCCAGAGCAAATATTAGCAATTACTTTTACTAATAAAGCAGCCAATGAAATGAAATCCCGCATTACTAACTTAATTGAAGGCTTTTCCAAAACAATGCAAATTTCAACTTTTCATGCTTTTGGTTTAAAAATAATTAAAGAAAACTATCATCATTTAGGTTATCAAAAAAACATTGTTGTTTTAGATGCAAACGATTCATTAACTTTAATTAAAAGAATTTTAAAAGAATTAAATTTTGATTCAAAAATGTATAATCCAAAATCAATTCGCAATCGTATTAGTGGTTGTAAAAACGAATTAATTGATGTTGAACAATTTGCTAAATTTATTCAAAGTCAACTTGATGAAATTGTTTATAAAGCATATAAATTATATGAAAACAAACTAAAAGAAAGCAATTTGCTTGATTTTGATGATCTTTTAATTAAACCAATTGAATTATTTAAAAACAAACAAATTTTAGAACAATATCAAAAACAGTTTCGCTATATTTTAATTGATGAATATCAAGACACGAATCAAGCGCAATATGTTTTAGTAAAATTACTTGCTAATTATTACAAAAACATTTGTGTCGTTGGTGATGAATCACAAGCAATTTATGGATTTCGGGGTTCAAATTACAAAAATATTTTAAATTTCGAAAAAGATTTTCCGGGAGCCAAACAAGTTATTTTAGAAAAAAACTATCGTTCAACAAAAAACATTTTAGATGTTGCTAATAATGTTATTCAAAATAATTTACAAAGAAAAGAAAAAAACTTATGGACTGATAATGAAGTTGGCGAAAGCGTAATTGTGAATCGTTTATTTGACGAACAAGATGAGGCCGGTTATATTGTTGAACAAATAGAAAAGATAATTAATGCTGGGGAAAGCATTGAGGAAGTGGCCATTTTATATCGTACTAACGCTCAATCAAGAGTAATTGAAGAAGCTATTTTAAGAAAAGGAATTCCTTATCGGATTGTCGGTAGTGTTCAGTTTTATAGTCGAAAAGAAATTAAAGATTTAATGGCCTACCTAAAATTAATTTATAATCAAAACGATGATGTATCTTTATTAAGAATCATTAATGAACCAAGAAGAGGAATTGGTAATAAAACAATTGAAAAAATTGAATTAAAAAGCGGTGAAAAAAGTTGTTCGTTATTATCGGCAATTGAAGACGGAAAAGAACTAGAGTTTAAAAAAATTATAATGACTTTAATCGAAGAGTCTAAAAAATTAAGTTTAACTGATTTAGTTGAAGCGGTATTAGTGAGAAGTGGTATTCGTCAAGAATTAATTAATGAAGGAAATGTAACTTCAGAAATTAGAATTGAAAATTTAGAAGAATTTAAAACGCTAACGAAAGAGTTTGAACAAAAATATGGTATAATATCATTAGAAGATTTCTTAGATGAAGTGAGTTTAATAACTGATGTTGTCTCATATGAAAACAGTGTTGAGCAAGTTACGTTAATGACAATTCATGCCGCTAAAGGTCTCGAGTTCAAGTATGTCTTTTTAGTTGGTATGGAAGAAGGCCTGATGCCCCATTGTAATGCTTTTTCTTGTGATAATGATATTGAAGAAGAGCGAAGACTATGTTATGTTGCATTAACCAGGGCGAAAAAAAAGTTGTGGGTTTTATATACCAATGAAAGAATTATTTATGGTAATTATCAAAAGAGCATTCCATCAAGATTTATTGATGAAATGAATGTTGAGCATAAAGCGCAAGTTTGTAAAAAGAAACAAGAATTAATGATTGATGAAACAATTGAGTATGCAATTGGCGAAAAAGTTTTTGTATTAAAATATGGTAATGGTGTGATTGTTGATCTTGGTGATAAAATTTTAACAATTGCTTTTAAAAAAGATATTGTTAAATTTATGAAAGGTCATAAAAATATTAAGAAATTATAGGAGGGGAATATGTATTTGAATTTTTTTGAAACAGTTGTAACAAAAATTGAGGAGTTTTTGCAAAAACCAATTGAATTATTTACCAAGCATTATCAAAATCCATTTATGTGGTTATTGTTTTTCTTTTTGGGATTAATTATTTTTAATGCCACATATCAAGCTTTGCAAAAGGAGAAATAAAATGATAAAAAAAGCCGTGATTCCAATTGCTGGTTTAGGAACAAGGTTACTGCCCTTTACCAAATCAGTCCCAAAAGAAATGATGCCAATTAACGGTAAACCAATTATTCATTATATTGTTGAAGAAGCAATTGAGGCTGGAATTGAAGAAATTTTATTTATTGTTAATCGTCATAAACGAGCCGTTGAAGATTATTTTGATTTAAATTTTGAATTAGAAGCTGTTTTAAAAGAAAAAAATGAATTAGAAAAATTAAAAAATATTCCAAAACTAGAAAAAAAAGTAAAAATTAGTTATCTAAGACAAGCACAAGCTTCAGGTAGTGGTGCTTCAGTTAGATTAGCAAAAGATTTTGTTCAAAATCAGTTTTTTGCCGTTTTATATGGTGATGATCTTTTTGAAAAAAATGCTTTAAAACAAGTAATAAAAGTTCATCAAAAAACAAATGCCTCAGTTTTGGCCGTTAAAGAAATAACAGAAAATAAACAAGAATTTTATGGAATTGTTGAATCAGAAGACCAAAAATTAAAACAATTTTTTGAAAAACCAAAAAAAAATGAAACACTAAGTTGTCATGCTAGTTTAGGTCGTTATATTTTATCGCCAAATATTTTTGAAGAAATAAAGGGAGAATATGTTGGTGGTCAAGAAGTAATGTTAACAACTGCGTTTGAGCGACTGATGAAAAAAGAAGATTTCTATATCTGTGAAATAGAAGGAAATCATTATGATACTGGTAATTTAATTGATTATACTAAAGCAGTAATTGATTTTGCACTAAAAGATGAAACAATGAAACAAGAAATAAAAAAACATATAAAGACAAGGTGAAAAAAATGATTAGAAACTTTTCAATTATTGCACATATCGATCATGGCAAAAGTACTTTAGCTGATCGTATTCTAGAAATAACTGGTGCGATTTCTGAAAGAGAAAGCAAAGAACAACTATTAGATAATATGGATATTGAACGTGAACGAGGAATTACAATTAAACTAAATGCTGTTCAATTAAAATATCATTATCAAAATCAGGAATATTTATTACATTTAATTGATACGCCTGGTCATGTCGATTTTTCTTATGAAGTAAGTCGTAGTTTAGCAGCTTGTGAGGGAGCTGTTTTAGTGGTCGATGCGGCGCAAGGAATTGAAGCGCAAACATTAGCTAATCTTTATTTGGCCCTAGATAATGATTTAACAATTATACCAGTGATTAATAAAATTGATCTTCCTAATGCTGATATTGAAAGAGTAAAAAATGAATTAAAAACCATTGGTTTTAATGAAAATGAAATTATTATGGTAAGTGCTAAAACGGGTGAAGGTGTTAAAGAAATTATTGAAGCAATTATTGAAAATGTACCAGCACCTGAAAAAGAAACAGATTCTAAATTAAAAGCCTTAATTTTTGATAGTTACTTTGATCCATACAAAGGAGTTGTCGCTTATATTCGTATTTTCTCTGGTCAAATAAAAATCGGTGATCAAATTAAAATGATGGCGACCAATGCTTCTTATTTTGTTAGTTCGGTTGGTGTTCATACCCCCTTTTTAGTTGAAAGAAAAGAATTATCATCTGGTGAGGTGGGGTTTGTTGCTGCTAGCATTAAAAAAATTGATGATGTTTTAGTTGGTGATACGATTACTTTAAAAAATGATCCAGTTGCCAAGCCTTTACCAGGATATAAAAGGATGCAATCAATGGTTTATTGTGGTTTGTTTCCAATTGAAACCAATAAATATAATAGTTTAAAAGAAGCATTGGAAAAATTAAAGTTAAATGATGCCGCCTTAGAATATACACCAGAAACTTCCAAAGCCCTAGGCTTTGGCTTTCGGGTTGGTTTTCTAGGACTTCTTCATATGGAAATAGTTGAAGAAAGATTAGAACGCGAGTTTAAACTAGATTTAATGGCAACTTCCCCTTCAGTTACTTATAAAATATTTTTAACTGATGAAACTGAAATAGAAATTGATAGTCCGATTAAAATGCCAGATCGTACTAAAATAAAAGAAATCCACGAGCCCTACATCTTAACTAACATTTTTGTTCCAGAAGAGTATATTGGTGGGATTATGGAACTTTGTCAAAATAAAAGGGGCGAATATAAATCAATGGAGTATATTGATACGAAACGAGTAAATATTCATTATCGAATTCCACTTTCAGAAGTAATTTATGATTTTTTTGAAAAATTAAAATCAGTTAGTAAAGGCTATGCGTCACTTGATTATGAATTGGTTGGTTATCAAAAAAGTGATTTAGTGAAATTAGATATTTTATTAAATGGTGAATCAGTTGATGCTTTAAGTATTATTGTTCATCGTGATTCTGCTCAAAAAAGAGGAAGATTAGTGGTTGAGAGTTTACGCAAATTAATTCCAAGACAGCAATTTGAAGTGCCAATTCAAGCTAGTATTGGGAGTAAAGTAATTGCTAGAGCTGATATTAAAGCAATGCGTAAAAATGTTTTAGCAAAATGCTATGGTGGTGATGTTTCCAGAAAACGAAAATTGCTTGAAAAGCAAAAAGAGGGCAAAAAGAAGATGAAGATGGTCGGTAGTGTTGAAGTGCCAGAGGAAGCTTTTTTAGCAGTGTTAAGAATTGATCAAGATTAGGAGGAAAAAATGGTAAGAACAAGATTTGCACCTTCACCAACGGGGTATATGCATGTTGGTAATTTAAGAACGGCTTTGTTTGCTTATTTAATTTGTAAAAAAAATAATGGCCAATTTATTTTAAGAGTAGAAGATACGGATCAAAAAAGAACGGTTGAAGGAGCATTAGAATTTATTTATGATACCTTAAAGCTTTGTGGAATTGAGTTTGATGAAGGCCCTTTGAATGGTGGTCTTTATGGGCCTTATGTGCAAAGTGAAAGATTAGATTTGTATTTAAAATATGCCAAAGAATTGGTTGAAAAAGAAAAAGCATATTATTGTTTTTGTAATGAAGAAAGATTAGAAAATTTAAGAAAAGAAGCTGAACAAAAAAAAGTTGCTTTTTTATATGATGGTCATTGTCGAAATTTAAATGAACAAGAAGTTGAAGAAAAATTAAAAAAAGAACCCGCTGTGATTAGACAAATGATCCCAAAAGAAGGCGTAACTGAATATGATGATTTGGTTTATGGTCATATGGTTTTTCAAAATAATTTATTAGAAGATCAAATTTTAATTAAATCAGATGGATATCCAACTTATAATTTTGCCAATGTAATTGATGATCATTTAATGAAAATTACGCATGTTATTCGTGGTAATGAGTATTTAACGGCCACTCCTAAATATAATTTATTATATGAAAGTTTAGGATTTGAAAAACCAATTTTTATTCATTTGCCAATGGTTGTTGATGAAAATGGAAGAAAGTTGGGCAAAAGGCATGGTTCTGCTTCGTTTATCGATCTTTACCAATTAGGATATGTCCCGCAAGCAGTTGTTAATTATCTGGCCTTACTTGGTTGGAGTCCAACATCAACGCAAGAAATATTTTCAATTGAAGAGTTAATTACTCATTTTGATCCAAAAAGAATTAATCGCGCTCCGGCTATTTTTGATATTAAGAAATTAAATTGGATTAATGCTCAATATATTAAAAAATTAAGTTTTGAGGAACTTTATCAAATAACTTATCCTCATCTAGAAAAAAAATATGGACCTTCAGATAAAGAGTGGGCAGAACATTTAATAAAAATATATCAAGACCATCTTGCTTATGGAGCTGAAATTGTTGAAGAGACAAAATTGTTTTTTGAAGATAATGACGAAACACACGAGACTGATTTATCAGTTGTTAATTGTTTTTTTGAGAAGGTAAAAAAATTAGAACGATGGGAACCAGATTTAATTAAAGAAATGATTAAAGATGTTGGAATAGAATTAGGGATTAAGGGCAAAGACTTGTTTATGCCAATTCGAATTGCCGTTAGTGGCATGGCTCATGGTCCAGAATTACCAGACACAATTTATTTGTTAGGTAAAGAAAAGGTAATTAAGAAGTTAGAGAAGTTTTCGGTATAACGAAAACTTTTTGAATTTTTCTGTTTTTTTTCGATATAACGAAAAAACTTGACAAAACGCTATTTTTTGATAAAATATATTTAAGAGGTGATATTATGATCAAGCGGGAAGTATATCTTTCTAAAATAAGACCTTTTTATGATGCTGATTTGATAAAAGTTTTAGTAGGAATTAGAAGATGTGGTAAATCAGTTATTTTGCAACAAATAATTGATGAATTAAAAAAGAATGGGGTTAAGGATAATAATATTATCTATCTCAATTTTGAGTTGTTAGATTACAGTCATATAAAAAACGAAACAGATTTATTTAATTATGTAAAAAGTCAAATTAAGAATAAAAAAAAGTATTATTTGTTTTTTGATGAAATTCAAGAAGTAGAGAATTTTGAAAAAGCAATTAGTTCTTTTAAAGCTGGTTTAAATGTCAGCGTTTTTGTGACAGGGTCAAATGCAAAACTTTTGTCGGGCGAATTTGCGACTTATTTATCAGGGCGGTATGTTCAATTTAAGATAATGCCATTTTCATATTTAGAAGTTAAAAAATTAAAAGAAAAAAATAAGCAAGAGTTTAATGAAAAAACATTTTTTGATTATTTAAAATGGGGTGGTATGCCACAACGTTTTATTTTTAAAAATGAAAATGAAATCGCCGTTTATTTAAAAGATTTATATGATTCAATCATTTTAAAGGATATTGTACAACGAGCTAACATTAGAAATGTTAATATCTTAAATAATATTGTACAGTTTATGCTTGAAAATATTGGAAAAACATTTTCGGGCAATTCAATTATTAATTATTTAAAAAATGAAAAACGGCAAATATCTAATGAAGCTTTGTATGGTTATTTAGAACATATTGTTTCATCAATGGTTTTTAACCGAGTTAATCGTTATCATATAAAGGGCAAAAAGGTGTTATCAACTTTTGAAAAATATTATGTTGCGGATTTGGGAATAAAGAGCATTAAAAAGACAGAAGTTTCTCCTAATTTAGGGACATCATTAGAAAATATTGTTTACAATGAATTAATTGTTAGAGGGTATAATGTTTATGTGGGCAATATTGATGGCGACTTAGAAGTGGATTTTATTGCCACTAAAGAAAACGAAAAAAAGTATTTTCAAGTTACTTATTTGTTGAGCGATGAAAAAGTGGTTAATCGTGAATTTGGTGTTTATAAGAATATCAAAGATAATTATCAAAAATATGTTTTATCTTTAGATAAAATTGATTTAAGTCGTGATGGAATCATTCATAGAAATGTTATTGATTTTTTATTAGAAGAGGACTAAAAAAGACACGAATTATCGTGTCTTTTCATTTAAATATAATATTTTTTGATTAGGTCGTTTTACTTTAACATGATTTTCTTGTGCTTTTTTGATATTTTTTAAACTTGTATCTCCTGTAAAAGCATAACAATATTTTCGCGGACATTCTTTGCCCAAACAGTCTTCTTCCGGACACTCATCTAAGAAAAGCATTTCTTTTTCTTCTTCTTCAATTGCCATAATACTAGTTAAGAAAGATAGTGTACGATCTTTAATTTCGCCATAATCAATTGCACCTTTTCCACTTTTCATAATAAGAAGACAAATACTAATGTAAGCATCATGAAATAAATCATCTAAACTAATAACAGACTCTAAATCATCTTCGTGTAATTGTTCAATATCTTTTTTGATTGAATTAAAAATTGGAATGGCGATTGTTGAAACATGTTGTGCATTTTCTTTATCAACTTCAATATCGATTTCCTCATTTATATAATCAAGAATTGACCAACCATCAATAAGTTCTTTCATCAAAAACCCCCCTTCTTTTTTTGATATCGTTATTCTAGCACATTTTTCAAAAAAATCAAGTATTTAGTCGATAAAAATTGAAAGATGGCCGATTAAATAGTCTTAAATTAAGAATTGAATTACCAATCCCACTTGAAACATATAAATCAGTTGTCTCCAATTGATAATACTCATTATAATATTTTTTAGATCCTTTTGGTAAAAATAATGGTCTTAAAAAAGGAATTTTTACCTGTCCACCATGGGAATGCCCCGCTAAAATTAAATCAAACTTCTGATAATCAAATTGTTCAATATAGTCTGGTTCATGAAGTAGTAATATTTTATATAAATCACGATAATTAGGATTAATGTTTAAAAAATTTTCAAATGTTTTATATTTTTCACTGGCACTATTAACATCATAATTTGATGACATCCCAAATAATACAATTGGTTCCGTTCCTTGATGATAAATTAATTCGATTTCGTTTTCAAGAATAATAAAACCACCATTTTCAGCAATCTTTTTCCAATTCTTTGAATCTTGATCATGATTGCCCTCAATCATATACTTCCCCAAACTAGCATTCATTGTCATTAAAAGATTACTTAACTGATCTTCTTCATTTGTTTCTTGATCTAGTAAATCACCAGTTAAAAAAATTATATCAGGTTCTAATTGATTAATTTTAGTTATTATTTGTTCTAACCTTGATGAGTTAATTACTTTATTATAGTGAATATCAGAAAGATGAACAATTTTAAGACCATGAAAATGAGAAGCAATTTTATTGTTTTTAATTGGATATTCTTTAATAACAAGACCGCTTGTTCCAATATAGCGACTATACAGAATAATTGTGATAAAAGAAAATAGTAATAAGATTGCTAAAAAAATTAATTTTGCTTTCAAATTATATCACCACCAAAAAAATAAACAACCATTTGTAATGAAACTAAAACCCCATTATGAATAAAGTGAAGGCCGATTGGGACGAAGAAGTTTTTGCTTTTATAAAGTGCATATGCAAATACAAAACCGGGAATTGAATAAGGAATTATGTATAAGAATTGACCAATTGTTTCAGAATTAACGACATGAATTAAACCAAAAAGGAATCCAGAAACAAAGATGAATAAAAACGGATTTTTAAAAACATAGTAAAATGAACCGCGAAAAACTAATTCTTCTAAAATAGGTGCAACAATTACGGCTGAGATATAAATTAAAAGTGGATTGGTTTGAAATAATTGTCTAACCATTTGTTCATTATCAGAAAGATCTTTTGTGACAAAAAAGTATAAAATTAGATTAGCAACCGCCATCAGTCCTAAAGCTACAAACCAATAGGGAAGATAAGTTTTAAATAAATATTTGTGGGTTTTTTTTAAAGTATTAAAATCATTTATTAGTTTTGGAATTTCGTTTGCTGAAATTGATAAATTTG
>CAYGGG010000016.1:0-16612 GCA_964349455.1 uncultured Muribaculaceae bacterium
AATTTATTTTGGTCAACTTCAATACTTTCTGTAATTACTATTTGACCATTTTCTATCCTAGCTTTATTAAATTTCATAATTATTCAATTATTTAATGAATATCTGCATAGGTTTTGCCAAAATCAATAGAAATACCTATTTCTACATTAAGTTTTAATATTTCATTAGTTCTTTTCATAGCTTCTAATAATAATATTCTTCTCTCTTCAATTTTTTCAGGAGTATTTGTAAGTTTACTTATTTTTTCATCATGAAATTGTCCACAAATTTTAACTCCTCTTTTTCTTACTTCTCTTATCCAAGTATCAAAAACAAAAACTCCTGAGCTTTGATTTAAAGTAGAAAATTTATCTTTTTCATATCTAAGAGAATACCAAAATTTAGAAACAGGATTATATAACCACATTTGATTATCTATTACCTTGGTTTTAATATTTTTAGTTACTTTTTTTACTGCCCAATTTCTTTTCCAAAAGGTTTGATGTAATATTGTTGCAACTTCAAGTGCCATACCTGATGTTAAAACTATTTTAGGTATTCCTGCTCCATAAGTACAAGCAAAATTTACCTGTTTAGCATCTTTTCTTATTTTATTATGTTTTACAACACCTGTTTTATGTTCTATAACTTGTTCATGTGTAAGCATTTGAGCTTTTTCTGCAATATCAAGATGAGGGTCAAAATCAGGATTTTCCATTTCTTTAACATAATCAGGGTCAAAAAAATACATATAATGTCTTTTAGTTTTATCTTCTAAAGAACTTATATCACTACCACAGAGAATTTCATCTTCTTTACAAGTAAGACATCCTCTAACTTCTTTACCATAAGGTCTATTAATAGAGGGTAAATTAACTAATTCTGTATGTTGAAATCTTAAAGTGTTAGTAAGTCCTTTTATCCTTGCAGTTAAATATCCATTTCTATCAACATCTCTTAAAAATCCTTTTAAAATATTAGCTCTATGAGTAATAATAGTCAAGTCTTCTAACTTTTTTAATTCAGGACAAATAGGATATAATTTTTTAATATTAGGACAAATTTCTCCATCTACTGCAATTTGAGGAACTTTTTTCATTCCTTTTTTAACTTTAGTAATTTTATAAAAAGAAGGAATCCAACGTAAGCTAAAAAGAAAATCTTTAATTTGAGCAGTTGAAACAGGATTACCTTCTTCTCTTTTATTTTCTATAGTAATATTTTGAGAAAAATCTAAAGGAAGATTTTTACTTTTTAATATTTCTAACCATTTCTGTCCTCTAACAGATAAACTATTATCAGCTTTTAACATTTTTTCAGGTTTTTCTACTACCTTATAAAAAACTTTATCTGGTAAGACACTGGTAAGACTTAGTATTTTCTCTTGTTGTTCTTCTTCTAAGAGACTTAAAGTAGTTTGACATAGTATTTTATTCAGCATCCATTTTTCTTCTTCCTGTTCTCTTGCACAGTCTAATTTAAAAGATAAATAGGAGCATATCCTATGATAATTATTCTTACCATAAATTTCTTCTAAATAATCTTTTTGTCTTTGAAATAGAAGATGGGTAATCTTAACATCAGTTTCACATCTTTTTACATATTCTGATATATCAAGATTTACCCAATCCTCAATTTTAATTTTTTGTATTCCTAAAATTTCTCCCCAATTTTCTAATCCAGGTTTTAATATATTAGGATATAAATACCAAGATAATCCTAATGTATCTATTAAAGGTATTTTAATATCTATATTAAGAAGTCTTTTTAAAATAGGTATATCATATAATACAATATTATGCCCTATTAAATATTCTATATTAGGATTACTTAGAAATTTTTTTATTTCTTCATAATCTGTAATAGAGTGTACAGTAGGTATTTCAGGAATTACAACATCTTCAAAAACAGAATAAGAAAGACAATGAATTTTAGTAGCATTAAGAGTATCACACTCTATATCAAATATTATTTTCATTTCTTTTTTAATTTTACTCTACTGATAATAGAAAATTCTATTTCAAAATCTTTCATATCTACAGATTTACCTAAGATATTTTCTAATTTTTCTTTAGCTTCTTTTTCAGTAAGTTGTTTAATAGTTTCATTGATATTTGCAGGTAAGTTTAAAACTTTACCTATGTCTTGTTCAATAATTATCATTTCCTATAATATTTAGTTCATCATAAAATTCTTCTGTTAGAATAATTTTTCCTCCTTTTAACTTATTGGTTTTTTTCACTATTTCTGCTTCATCAGCATAAGAATGAGAACATTCTATAGGTTCTTCTGAATAAACAAAATCCCCTATCTCAGGGTCAAAATAGGAAAAATCTCTACCTTGTTTAAATTTAATTACTTGCATAGTGTAGTTTTTTTAGTTAGTTATTAATTATATTTTTAATTTGTCTGATAAAAATATCTACATTTTCTGTTTCTACAAACATATTAGAGCCACCTACAAAATCTTCATAATTTTTAGCTGTTCTAATTAACATATCTTTATTATTTCTTAAGTCTGTTATACAAAAATAGAATATTTTTTCATTGGAAGTAGTAAAAAAGCCTTTAAAATCAAAATGATTTGGCTTATTTATTTGTATTTCTTTACATTTATTATTTAGTAAAAATAAAAAGTAATCAATGCTTGTTAAATAAAATAATTGATGTTAAAATAAAGACAGTTGAAGATTTTTTGTTAATTGGTGAAGAGAGGGTGAAATAATGGCCAAATATGAAGATATATATCAAAAGAGTGCTGGTTTTCATGAAGTAAAAAGAAGAGAATATAAAAAAGTTCCTAGAGAAAAAAGTTGGAAAAAAAGAATAGAAACAGCGGCGGTATGTGGGTTAATTGCAGTTTCCGTTTATGCTGGTAATGATATATACCAGAATCAACAAATGAAAAATAATTTAATGCTTGAAACAACTAATCAAATGATGGAAGTTGGTTATAAAACTGTGCCAGATTATAATGGCAAGTGGGATCAAAATTACTATTTGTTAAAAGATTTAGATATGTTAGGATTATACTCATTAATGGGACAAGATGAGTTGGAAAATGTATTAAGAAGCTGGGGATATGATGGTTGGCAGGGCTATTTAGCGGCTAATGGATATAAAAGCATTGAGGAATGGCGTCAACAATCTGTAAATAACCAAAAAGAAGAAACAAGGCAAAGGTGATATAGTGAATAATGAATTACAAGAAATTGTTACTTTAGAAAATGGTAAAGAGTATATTGTTATGGAAAGGATTGCTTATAATAGTAGTTTTTATGTAATGCTTGTTTGTGCTGATGAACATGATGATGAAATAATTATTCAAAAAGAAGTGATGGAAGATGCTGAGTTTGTTTTGAAACCAATTGAAAGTAAAGAAGAATTTGATAATATTATAGGTAAATTTGCAATGAGAAATATAAGACCGTAAGGTCTTTTTGATTGACTTTTTTTTTAGTTGTTGTATAATTAAGTAGAAGAGGGATATAATGAAACAAGTTGAAATAACAATTACCATTTTCTCAATTATTAATCAAGAAATAAAAATATTATTAATTAAAAAACAATCAGATCCTTATAAGGGATATTGGATGATTCCTAAAATTAATGCTGATTTCAAACAGTCTATTGATGATTCGGTTAAAGAAATAATAACAAAGCTAAATTTAAAGGGGGTTAATCTTTTCCAAAGCAAAACAATAAGTGATATGGAAAGAGAAGAAGGCCTTAATTATATTAATATTGCATATATCGGGATCATTGATTCAGTTAGAGTCCAAATTGGTGATAGTGAGTCGGTGTATGAAAAAGAATGGTTTGCAATTGATAAAATACCAAAAACAGCTTATAATTATCAAAAAATAATTGAAAATAATATTTGTTATTTAAGAGAAATAATGAAAAAAGCATCGACTCTAAATTTATTTTTTCCAAGTGATTTTTCGCTACCAGAAATGCAATCAGCAGTAGAAAAAATTAGTTTTAAAAAATTTGATCGAAGAAATTTTCGAAAAAAAATTATTGAGGCAAATATTGTTGAAGAAATGGAGGAGAAACAAGAAAATGGATTAGGAAGACCGCCAAAATTATACATGTTTAAAGAAGTATATAAAGACATAGATATATATTAGAAAGGGTGATAATATGGGAAAATATATTGGAATTTTCATTGTATTAATTGTAGTATTAATTGTTGGTTCAGTGATTTTAACGAATCGGTGTGAGGAAGATAAAGAGGAAGCAAAAAGCTTAGATACTTTTGTTATTAGTATTAATCCAGAAGTTTTGCTTGTTGTTAATAGTGAGGAAAAAATTGAACATTTCGAATTGCTAAATGAAGAAGCAAACATTGCATTTTCAGATGATAATTTTGTTGGTGAGGATTTGCTAGAAACAGTGGATCAAATATTAGATACTAGTTATGAAATGGGTTATCTAGATGAATACCTAGAAGAAAATGTTGTTTCATTTGTAACTGACGGTGAGAAGTATCGTGAAAAAATTGAGGAAAGAGTAAAACTTAATTTGACTATGAAAGCGATTAATGGTCGAATTAACTATAATCAAAACCTAGGAACCTTAAAAACTGAAGCTGATGAAAAAGGAATTACAGTTGGAAAGTTAGTAATAATAAAAAGAGCGATTGCGGCTGATGATACATTAAATGAAGCTGATTTACTTGATATGAGTATTCGTGAAATAATGACTTTATTTTCAAGTAAGATGAGAGAGGTCAGAAGTGAAATTATAAATCGATATAATGAAGCAGATATGCAGGCTATTAGAAATAAGATTCGAGAAGAGACAAGAATAATTCGTGATCAAGTGTTGGAGAGTTACGAATCATTAAAAGAAATGACACCAGAGGAAAGAAAAATTTTTATTGAAGAAAATGGTCAAGAAATTCGTGAAAAAATTCGTGAAAAAGTTGAGGAACTAAAAGAAGAACATGGTGATAGTTTAGAAAATGTTCGTGGAAGATGGTTTAATGAAATGGAAAACTTCGGTCCACAGCTACCAATTCGTGAAATTAATGAGGAGATTAATACAATTAGAATAAGGGTTTTAGATGAATTAGAATCTCAAAATCTAACACCAGCAGAGCGAAGAGAGATTTTAAATGAAGTACAAGAAGCAGTTCAAACTTACTATGAAGAAGAAGGAAAAGAAGCAATCGAACAGTTTCGAGAGCGGATAGCAAATCAAATTATTAATAAGTACGGACAATAAAAATAATCATTTTTGATTATTTTTTTTATTTTTTTAAAAAAAGTGAAAAAATTACTTGTCAAAATAAAAAAAGTATTGTATACTTTAGTAGTTGCAAGGGCCTGTAGCTCAGTTGGTTAGAGCACACGCTTGATAAGCGTGGGGTCATAGGTTCAAGTCCTATCAGGCCCACCATACGCCTCAATAGCTCAGTTGGTTAGAGCATCTGACTGTTAATCAGAGGGTCATAGGTTCGAGTCCTATTTGAGGCGCCATTTTTTTTTGGTCCGTTGGTGAAGTGGCTTAACACACTGCCCTTTCACGGCAGCATTCAGGGGTTCAAATCCCCTACGGATCACCATAAAAACAATAATCATCATTAGATGATTTTTTTTGACAAAAAAAAAGAAGTATGCTATTATATTCGCACTTAGGGGGGGTAATGTGAAAGGTAATGAATTATTTATCAAAAAACTAGGAAATTACATCGAAGAATACTCGGTTATTAATCATCAAATAAATATAACGATGGCTGATGGAGAAGAAAGAATCATTCCGTGGAGTGAAAATGCCGAAAAAAAAATAATAAAAGATATGGAATTATGTGTTAAACAAGCAGAAAAGTTAGTTCCAAAATTAAGAAATAAGAAAAATTTCCATATTGGAATTGCTTCCGCAAAATGTGTGTTATTTTTCCCAAGCATTATATATTCAATTTATTTATTTAATAATAATAATCCAAGCGGAATCGTTTTTGGTGGGTTATCTGTTTTGACTGGGTATTCATTAATTAATGATGCTATCAAAATGAAAAAAGAAAATGAGATGTTAGATGATATTGAAAAAAATCAGATATTCCTAAAAGAAAAAGAAGCATTTCGAATGGAAAAAATAAAATTAGAATATATTAAACAAAATCTTTCAAAAAATGGGAAATCACTTATTAGTGAAGATTGGCCAACGCTTGATATTAATTTAATAAACAGTTATTCATTAAATGATTTAAAAAAGATAAGAGAAAATATAGAATTTTATCATGAATATACCGATTCAAAAGTAAAACAAAAAACCCGTTAAGGGTTTTATTTTTTTTATGGCGGAGCAGGGGAGATTTGAACTCCCGCGCCGGTCACCCGACCTACACCCTTAGCAGGGGCGCCTCTTCAGCCTCTTGAGTACTGCTCCAAGGACAACTATAATTTTAACTTATAATTGTTTATCTGTCAATCAAATAATTGTAATTTTAGTTTATCAACATTTTCGTTCATAATTGAAATGTAATCTTCATTATTATCGCGATTTTCGGTACTAATACTAGACAAAGTATGGAGTTTAACAATTTCAACATTAGTATCTTTGATTAATTCAGCAACTACTTTATTAACCATATCTAAGTGGCCAATGTATATATATTTTAAAGTATCATCTTCAATCATTGTTTTAACATCAAATATCATTTTATCAGTTATTTCTTCACTATCATCTAGTGATATCACTTTAAACCCAAATTTTTCTAAAAAATTGAATCGATTAGTTCCAAATACAAGCGTATTATTATCTGCATTTTGACTAATTCGTCTTAAGTTAGCACTAATATTTGATACTTCAAGTCGTAAATTAGCATAGTTTTCGCTAATTTCATTTTGTAAAAAATGGCTTTCGACAATTTCCAAAAGACCTTCTTCAATATTTTTAATTACTTTTAAATAGTTTGTTGGATCAAGCCAGATTTCTTCAATTTTTTTATTAATTGCAATTGTTTTTGCACCATCAATTATCTTTAAATCATTATTGTAAAGATACATTGGAATTGTGTATTCTTTTTCAAATGATAATGAATTAAAAATAAATAAATCACTAGCACTATAATCCTCAATTTGTTTATCAGTTAAAAAATAAGCTTCAATATTAACTTCATCGGGATAAATGCTGCGGACATTACTATTGTGCCCATATATTTTCCTCACTGCATATTCAAATGGGTAAGCACTAGTGTAAATATTTAATTTATCACGGCTTTCATTATTAAAACAACCCGTTAACAAAAATATTAAACTTAAAATAATAAATTTTTTCATTTTTCCTCCTTAATTAGTGGGTCATAACCACTAGTTCCAAATGGATTACATTTCAAGATTCGTTTAAAAGTAAGAAAAGAACCTTTAAAAGAACCGTAATGTTCAATTGCCTCAATTCCATAATTAGAACAGGTCGGAATATGACGACAACTATAATGCCAATTTCCGGGTATCTTTTGATAGATTTTTATTAATTTGATTAACACTTTCCGCAAAATAACCACCGCATTCATTATACTAAAAATATTACCGATTGTAAATTATATTTGACATATTAAAAATATTAGTGTATAAAATAAAAGGATTAGGAGGAAAAAAATGACATCAAAAATAATTATTGTCGAATCACCGGCAAAAACAAAAACAATTGAAAAATTTTTAGGTAGTGATTATAGGGTAGTTTCAAGTAAAGGTCATATTCGTGATTTAGCGACAACCGGGAAATTTGGACTTGGAGTTGATATTGAAAATAACTTTGCGCCAACTTATGTTGTTGTTAAGGGCAAGGGAGTGGTGGTAAAAGATTTAAAAAAAGAAATAAAAAATGCTGAGCAAGTATTTATTGCAACCGATCCAGATCGTGAAGGGGAAGCAATTGGTTGGCATATTTATGATGAAGTTGGTTTGAGTAAAAAAAATACGAAAAGAGTAGTATTTAATGAAATAACAAAAGAAGCAATTTTAAAAGCAATAAAGGAACCAAGAGATCTAGCAAAAGATTTAGTTAATTCACAAGAAGCAAGACGAATTTTAGATCGTATTATTGGGTTTCGTTTAAGTAAGTTAATGCAGGCCAAAACAGATGGAAAAAGTGCTGGTAGAGTGCAAAGCGTTGCTTTAAAACTAATTGTCGAAAAAGAAAGGGAAATTGAAAAGTTTGTGGCTGAAGAATACTGGACAATTACTGCTAAATTTAATGATTTTGAAGCTTATTTAGAAAAATACAATAATAAAGAAATAAAATTAAAAAATGAAAAAGAAGCAAATGATGTTTTGAAAAAACTAAATAAATCATTTGAAATAAGTGATGTTTCTGAAAAAGAAAAATCAAAAAAAGCAAAAATGCCATTTATTACTAGCACCTTTCAACAAATGGCGTCAACAAAATTATCAATGACTTCAAAAAAAGCGATGATGATTGCTCAAAAACTTTACGAAGGGATTGATTTAGGAAAAGAAACAGTTGGTTTGATTACTTATATGCGAACTGACTCAACGCGAATGGCTAATTCTTTTATTAAAGAAACATATGATTATATTGAAGATAAATATGGTGAAAAGTATTTAGGAACTGTAAGACAAACAAAAAGCAAAAATAAAGTTCAAGATGCTCATGAAGCAATTCGTCCAACAAGTATTAAGAGAACTCCAGAGTCAGTAAAATTATTTTTAAAGCCAGATGAGTATAGAGTTTATAAAATGATTTATATGCGTGCTTTAGCATCGTTAATGGCTGATGCAAAAACGAAATCAACAACGGTTATTTTTGATAATAATAATTATCAATTTAAAGCAAATGGTTCGATTTTAATTTTTGACGGTTATTTAAAAGTATACAAAGACTATGAAGAAAGCAATGATGTGGTTTTACCAGATTTTGCAAAATATAATTCGAAAATAGTGGTTGCAAATAAAATTGAAAAAGAACAACATTTTACCGCTCCACCAGCAAGATATACGGAAGCAAAATTAATTAAAGAATTAGAAGAATTAGGAATAGGCCGGCCTTCAACATATTCAAAAATCATTGAAACATTGTTATATCGTTTATATGTTGAAATGAAGGACAAGGCATTTATGCCAACTGAAATTGGTTTTGAAATAACTGATAAATTGCAAGAAACTTTTAGTAATATTATTAATGTTGAGTATACAGCCAAAATGGAACAAAATTTAGATAAAATTGCTGATGGCGAAGTAGTTTGGTATGAAGTGTTGAAAAACTTTTATGATGATTTCGTACCATTACTTGATAAAGCATTTACGACATTAGAAAAAAAAGCACCGGAGGAAGCAGGAAGAAATTGCCCACAGTGTCAAAGCCCACTTGTTTATCGAATCGGTAAATACGGAAAGTTTATTGGTTGTAGTGCCTATCCCAAATGTAAGTTTATTGAAACAGAACCAAAAAAAGAAATTATTAAATGTCCCAATTGTGATGGAATGATTGTTGAGAAAAAAAGTAAAAAAGGGAAATTATTTTATGGATGTAATCAATTTCCAAAATGTAAAACTGCTTTTTGGGATGAACCAACTGATCAAAAATGTCCGGAATGTAATTCAATTTTGGTAATCAAAAATAAAAAAATTAAATGTAGTACTTGTGACTATCAAGAATAAACAAGAGTTTCTCTTGTTTTTAATTGTTTTTTTTGCTATAATGAATAAGTTAGGTGGTGATTTTATGGCAAGTAATAAAAGATATAAATTAGTTGCTTCACAAGGTTCAAAAGAAAAAGTTATTCCAATTTTAAACCGCAATGAAAATGATGTTAAAAATCATTTGCGAATTAGCACCAATAATCATCTTCCAACAATTGATTTGCATACGATCAATTTTGAAAATGAACAAGAATTTTTAAAAGGACATCGTCATGAATTGAAATTAGCAGGGATTGATATTAATAAAAAAGTGTATGTTAAAATTGCATATCAGGCCAACCTAAAAAGGCATGTAATTGATCCGGTATACAAAGATGAAGTATTTTTAAAGGAATTTGCACTAGGAACGGAAACAAATGTTAGTTGGGATAAAATAAAAGGATTTATTAATAGCATTAAGGATGAATTATATAAAGGGGCGTCTTTAATTGATGGTAAAGCATTAACTTTTCGTGAATTCTTAATCGAAAATAAATTAATTGATCAAAGAGTAGCTGATTTAATGAAGGATGTTACTTATAATAGTGATGATTATCAAATGCAGCAATTAGAAACGGAGTTACAAAGATATAAAGTGGTCAGAAGAATTTTATTGGGTTTGAAAAATTATCAAAAAGATAAAAAATATAAATTGTTTGATTATGAACAATTTACAAATAAATATAAAGAAATGGAACAAATGAGTATTTTTGATTTAATGAAAGAAGGGCCTGATAAGGGACTTGATAAAGATGAAGATGGTGACGGTAAAAAATTAACTAAAAAATAGGAGGCAAAACGGAAAAAACTTATGTAATGTTAAAGCCAGAGGCTTTGAGAAGAAATTTAATTGGAAAAATTATTAGTAAAATTGAAAAAAAGGGACTAAAAGTGGTTGAAATGAAAACAATGATGTTAGATGAAGTGATTTTAAAAGAACATTATGCCCATATTGCATCCCAGCCCTTTTTCCCGGAAATTGTTGCTAATATGACATCAGGACCAGTTTTAGCAATGATTGTTGAAGGTGAGAACGCTGTTGAAGCGATGATGATTTTATGTGGACCGACAAAATGGAATGAGTGTCAACCAGGAACAATTCGTGGTGATTTTGCGACAAGTACTGGTCAAAATATAATTCATCGTTCAGATAGTAACGAAACAGCTTTAAGTGAGATCGAAAGATTTTTTGGTAAAACGCTGTAAAGCGTTTTTTAATTTTTATTTTTTTTTAAGAAAGGTTATGTTATAATTTATAGACAGGTGATTATATGAAATTAAAAGAAAATTTTTTCTATACATATCGTGAAACTGCAAAAGCCGAAGATTCAATTAGTGGGCAACTTTTAGTTCGGAGCGGAATGGTTAAAAAAGTAGGGGCCGGGATTTATATTTATCATCCAATGGGTCTATATGTGATGCAAAAAATAACCAAAATTGTTCGTGAAGAAATGAATAAAACGGGAGCAGTTGAAACTTTGATGCCATCTTTAATTCCAGATGATTATTATCGAAAAACAAATCGAATTGAAGTTTTTGGGAAAGATCTTTTTCAATTAAAAGACCGTTTTAATCGCGGATTTGTTTTAGGTCCAACTCATGAAGAATTATTTGCTTTAAGTGCCAGAGAAGTAATTAAATCATACAAAGATATGCCATTTAATTTTTATCAAATTGCAAGAAAATATCGTGATGAACCAAGACCAAGATATGGGTTGATTAGAATTCGTGAATTTATCATGAAAGATGCTTATAGTTTTGATAAGGATTTAGCAGGACTTGATGTCGCCTATCAAAAAATGTATGATGCTTATTGTAATGTTTTCAACCGAGTTGGCCTTGATTATAAAATTGTTGAAGCTGATACAGGGGCAATGTGTGGTCTTTATGCCGAAGAATTTCAAGCAATTGCTAATATTGGTGAGGATACATTAGTGCTTTGTGACAAGTGTGATTATGCTTCTAATATTGATATTGGTGTTTCAGTTGTTGAAAGTGGAAATGACGAAGATAAACTTGAATATGAAAGTTTGTATACGCCAAATGCTGGAACAATTGAAGAAGTGACGGCTTTAGTGAACAAGCCTCTTACCAAGTTTGTTAAAACATTAATCTATCGTTCTGATTCAGATTTTTATGCTTTATTAGTACGTGGCGATCGTGAAATAAATGAAACGAAACTTAAAAATTTATTAGCAGTAAATGAATTAGAATTAGCAGAAGCTGACGATGTTATTCGAATTACGAGTGCTAAAGTTGGGTATGCTGGACCAATTGATTTAAAAATTCCGGTAATCATTGATACAGAAGTTGAAAAAATGACTAATTTTATTGTTGGCGCTAATAAATCTGATTATCATTTTCAAAATGTTAATATAAGAGATTTTGTTGTTTATAAAACAGCAGATATTAAAAAAGTAAAAGAAGGTGATAAATGTATTAATTGTGGAGGATCTATATATTTTAAAAAAGGAATTGAAATTGGTAATTTATTTAAATTAGGTGATAAATATGCAAAAGATTTTGAAGTTTTTTATAGTGATCAAAGCAATAATTTAGTACCGGTACAAATGGGCTCTTACGGAATTGGAATTGAGCGAATTATGACTAGTGTTGTTGAACAAAATCACGATGATAAAGGAATTATATGGCCATTAGCAATTGCTCCTTTTCAAATAGCAATTATTTTAATAAATCCGGAAAATAAAAAGCAAAACCAAGTGGCTGAAACCGTTTACAAAGAGTTGACAAAAGAATATGAGGTTGTTTTTGATAATCGCGATGAAAGACCAGGTGTTAAGTTTAATGATATTGATTTAATTGGTATTCCAATTAGAATAACGATTGGTAAAAAAGTAGATGAAGACATGGTTGAAATTAAAACAAGAGATCAAAAATTTGATAAAATCATTAAAATTGATCAATTAGATAAAACAATTAATAAGTTAATTAAAGAAAGGCAATAGGCCTTTTTTAAAGGATTATTTTAATTTATATCATATTCTTTATTGGGTGATATAATGTATAAAATAAAAGACATGCCAATTAATGAAAGACCAAGAGAAAGGTTAAAAACAGTTGGGGCAGGGAATTTAAGTGATGAAGAATTATTAGCGATTATTTTAAAAACAGGTTCTAAAAAAAAATCTGCCAAAGTATTAGCGTCAGAATTACTTTCAAAAATAAAGGGGATTGAAAATTTAAAGGATATTAATTTACAAGAATTAGTCAAAATTAACGGAATTGGTGAAACAAAAGGATTAACTATTATAGCGGTTGTTGAATTTGCAAAAAGAATTAATCAACCAATTCGATTTATAAATAATTTGAAAATTAATAATCCAAATTTAGTTTACGAATACTATTGTCAAAAAATTGGTTATTCTAAACAAGAACAATTTTTTTGTTTATATTTAGATAGTCAAAAAAAATTAATTAAAGAAAAATTATTATTTAAAGGAACAATCAATAAAAGTTTAGTTCATCCAAGAGAAATTTTTAAAGAAGCTTTTTTGGTAAGTGCTTGTTCAATTATTTGTGTTCATAATCACCCAAGCGGCAATGTCGATCCTTCTAGCTGTGATATTGAATTAACTAATGAGTTAAAAAAAATGAGCAATCTTTTTGGAATTGCATTAGATGATCACGTCATTATTACTAAACATTCGTTTTACAGTTTTTTATTAAATGGTAAATTATAAGTGATTTTTTTGCAAAATTGTATTATAATGGAAAGTACTGGTAATAAGGGGTGGTTAAATGTTAATGCTATTAGAAGATAAAAAAATTGTAATTTTGTTAATAACGGCCTTAATTTTAGGACTATTTATTTATTTAGATGGACCAAGTATGATTGCTAAAGAGGAAAAAAAAGAAGAAAAACAAGAAATTACAGAAGAAGAAGAAGAAATAATAATTCCAACATTACAAATAATTGATCAAGAATCTGATTCAAGGGTTTTTGCTGTGATGATAAATAATCATCCACTAGCAATGGCCAATCATGCAGGATTACAAGATGCATTTATTGTCTACGAAATAATAGTTGAAGGTGCTTACTCAAGACTTATGGCCTTTTATCGTGACCAAGAAACTGAAAAAATTGGCTCAGTACGAAGTGCTAGACATTATTATTTAGATTATGCTTTAGAATATGATGCGTTATATGTTCATTTCGGGGGTAGTCCGACAGCATATGAGGATATTAGAAGTTTAAAAGTAAATAATTTGGATTTTTTAGTAAGAATGGGTTATTTTCGTGATAATAGTTTAAGTATTCCTTGGGAACATCGTGCTTACACTAGCGTTGAAATGATTAATGAACAACTGACAAAAATGAAAAGTCGAACGACATCAGATAATACATATTTAAATTATAGTATTGAAGCAATTAGACTAAGTGGTGAAGATGTTTTAATAGCTGATTTTGTAAAAATGAAATATTCAAGCGCAAATAGAATTCAATATCAATACCGTGATGGGTTTTATTATCGAAGCGTTAATGAAAAGGAACATAGTGATGCCGTAACAAAAGAACAGTATTATTTTAAAAATATATTAATTATGAATGTAAGAAATTATTTGTTGGGTAGTAAAGGTCGACAGGAACTAGATACAGTTGGAACAGGTAAGGGTTATTTCGTTACTAATGGTTTGGCAAGACCAATTACTTGGGAAAAGACAAGTCGCTCTGCTAAAACGAGTTATCGTTTTGATGATGGGGAAGAAGTAATTTTTAATGATGGAAATACGATTTTTCAAGTAATGCCAATAAATGCAGAGATTCAAATTGAAGCAAAGATAGTTGAAGAAGAAATAATTGAAGAATAATTGTAAAATTAAAAAAATGTGATATAATATCTTGGTCAAAGGAGCAAACAATGCAAGAAAATAAAGAATTTAATCAAATAATTAGTGAAATAATTGAAAATGATAAGATCAATCAACTAAAAAAAATGAGTCATCACGGGATAAATCGATTTGATCATTCGCTTTCAGTTGCATATTTTTCTTATAAATTAGCAAAATATTTAAAATTAGATTATAAACAAGCAGCAAGGGGTGGAATGTTACATGATTTTTTTGAAACACCTGAGGGACATGGCGTGAAGGTTTGTTTTAAATCAATTGTTGAGCACCCTGATATTGCTCTTAATAATGCAAAAAGTATTTTTTCTTTAAGAGAAAAAGAAGAAGACATTATTGTTACACACATGTTCCCATTTGGGAAGCACATTCCAAAATGTGGTGAAAGTTGGGTTGTAAATTGTGTCGATAAATTTTTAACATTGTGTGAAATAACTTATGTTGCATCTTATCGGTTTAATTTTGCCAAAGCAGTTGTATTAGAACGGTTAAGATAATTTTTAAGTCCTCGTAGCTCAGCGGGATAGAGCAACCCCCTCCTAAGGGGTAGATATGGGTTCGAGTCCTGTCGGGGACACCAGGCCCATTTAGTTCAGTGGTAGAATAGTTGAATGGTAATCAACAGAGACAAGTTCGATTCTTGTAATGGGCACCATTAAAATAATGTTTACATTATTTTTTTTTATGATATAATTGAAGATAATATAGGAGGAATTATGAAAGGATTTACTTTAATTGAATTATTAGCAGTAATTGTTATTCTAGCAATTATCTTACTAATAGCAATGCCAATTGTACTTAATGTTATTGCTGAAGCAAGAAAAGGGGCATTTGAATCGAGTGCTAGAGGCTTAATTAAAACAGCTGAAAATGAATACATGAAAAACACTTTAAGCGGTAGTAATGAAGCAAAAACATATGTTTTTGTAGATTATGAACAAATTGAAGGTGATTTAGAATATAGTGGGAAAGGACCAAGAAATGGTTTTATTTATGTTACTTCTGTTGGAAAGGTAGCAGCGGTATTAGAAGATAGTACTTGGCTAGTTAAAAAAGAATTGGATGAAAAAGATATTGTAATTGAAGAATTAGAAGAACAAGATATTGAAGAAGTGTTTAATGAAATTATTGGAACAATATATACAGTATCATATGATGCTAATGAAGGTGAATGTGTTCCGAGTAGTCGTGAAGTAATTCACGGTGATACATCAACCGCTCCAAGTTGTACTAGAGAAGGATATTTATTAATTGATTTTGAAAGAACAGTTGGTAGTGGGGGGGAATTAAATATTGAAACTGGAGCAGTAACCAATGTAATTGGAAATCAAACAATAACTGTTAATTGGGAAGTAGATCCTTGCGGTGGAAATTCGAGTATAATTGATAGTCGGGATGAACAAACGTATTTGATTGTTTCGATTGGTGAGCAATGTTGGTTTGCTGAAAATGCAAATTATAATGTAACGGGTAGCGCGTGTTATGATAATAGTTCCGCTAACTGTGACATTTATGGTCGACTTTATACTTTTGCTCAGGCAATTAGTGCCTGTCCTTCAGGATGGTCTTTACCAACTGATGCTCAATTTTATACTTTAGAAAGTAATTTGGCTACGGGAACTTGTAACGCTAATAGAAATACTGAATGGGATTGTAATCCAGCAGGTTTAAAACTAAAATCAGTTGCCTGGGATGGTAATAATAATAGTGGATTCAATGCTTTACCAGCGGGAACACGTTGGTCATATGATGGTGGGTTCTACCATATTGGAATTGTTGTTCATTTTTGGTCGTCAAATACATCAGGTGGGAGTGCATATAGGCGTGGTTTGTTTTCAACTTTGGATACTGTTCATCGTGACTTACTAAGTCAAGCTGAAGGATTTTCAGTTAGATGTATAAAAAATTAAAGTGGGAATCCACTTTTTTTGTTGTTTTATTTTTCAATATTTGATAAAATAAAAGCGGTGGTAAAATGGAAAAAGAAATAAAGCAATATATTTCTTATCTTGAAGTAGAATTAAACTACTCAAAACATACCATTCGTAATTATAATAAAGATTTAGAAGATTTTCTTTTTTTTATAAATAATAATCAAATTAACAATTGGTTAGAAG
>CAYGGG010000017.1:0-16104 GCA_964349455.1 uncultured Muribaculaceae bacterium
TATTATATTTTTGATATTTTTTACTATAATTATTCAAAAAATATAATTTACTTAAAATATAATCTAAACTTTTTACCAAATACAAGAAAAAGATGGCAAAGAAAATTTGATTTTTTTCTTGTTCATTTTTTAAAATAAATTTTTCGATTCTCTTTTCTATTTTAATTTTTTTATTTAATTCATAAATTGAATACCATAGCAAAAACAAAATAACAATTAAAAATAAATAAACAAATGATATTTCAATTATTAAATCGTCTAATTTAATTTGCATTTTGATCACCAAAAATATCTTTTAAATCATGAAACCCCTTTTTCTTTATTTTGTCATAAACCTTTGGCACATAATCATACAAAACAAATTCACCAATCACTTCATTATTATCAGTTAAACCACTTTGATTAAAGGCAAAGATTGATTTAATACTAATTATTTCACCATCATAACGGATAACTTCACTAATATTAATTACTTTTCTACGACCATCACTTAATCTTTCAACTTCAATAATTAAATCAATTGCATTAGCAATATACTCACGAATTACTTTAATTGGAATTTCAACGCCAGACATCAATACCATTGCTTCCAATCGATTTAAAGCATCTTCTGGACCATTGGCGTGTAATGTTGTTAAACCACCCTCGTGACCAGTATTCATCGCTTGTAACATATCAAAAGCTTCGGCACCGCGAACTTCACCAACAATAATCCGATCAGGACGCATTCGCAAGGCGTTAATTACTAAATCACGAATTGAAATCGCACCAATTCCTTCATAATTACTCATTCTTGTTTCTAATGAAATAACATGTTCTTGTTTTAATTTTAATTCAGCTGAATCTTCAATTGTAACAATTCTTTCTGTAACTGGAACAAAACTTGATAAAACATTTAACAAGGTTGTTTTTCCAGATCCCGTTCCACCACAAATTACAATATTTAGTTTTGATTTAACAGCTGCATCTAAAAACCTTGCCATATATGGTGTTAAAGTTCCATTTCTTAAAATATCATCAATTGTTGAAATTGTTTCCTTAAATTTACGAATTGTTAAAACCGGTCCTTTCGTTGATAAGGGTGGGATAATTGCGTTTAATCGTGAACCATCTTTTAATCTAGCATCAACCATTGGATGAGCGGCATCAATTGTTCGACCGAGGGGCTGAATAATTCGTTGAATCGTTCTAATAATATGATTATCATTAATAAATGAAACACTATTATCTCTTATTATTTTGCCATCTATTTCAATATAAATTTCATCTTTTTGATTAACCATTATTTCCGTAATAGCATCATCTTGCAATAATTCAGTTATCGGCCCATAACCATTTACTTCATTGTTAATTAAACTATGCAAATAATTAATTTCAACGCTTGTTAAGTCATAGCCCTCAATTGTTTTTTTAATTTGCTCTTTGATCAATTCTTTTAATGGTTTACCTTGTTCGTGATTAAAGATCAAGTTTTCAATTATTTTAACTCGCAGTTCATCTAACACATCTTTATTAGCGAAAGCTTCATAATCAACCTGTGGTTTTAAATCAATTGCAAATTCATCAACTAATTTTTTCATTTTGAACACCCACTTCCAATGCTTTTACCATTTGTTGATACACTTTTTTATTTTTCAAACGAGAATATCCAATTTTCCCCATCAATAAATCTTTTTCAAAATTATTTTGAAAACAATCTTTCCCTAAAACATAATCAATATTATGATTAAGCAAAGCTCTCACTTCTGTATCATCATAGTCATCTTTGTGCTTATCTTTGGCACGATTTAAAACAATTTTGTAATTTGTTTTTTCCATATTTTTATAAATATTTAACATTGTTCTTAAATTTTTTAAATCAATTAAATTTGGTGTTGTCAAAAATATAATTTGATTAACCAAATCCATAATCAATAGATTTGTTTTATCAATATTATGATTAGTATCAATTAAAATAATATCATATTTTACTTTAAATTGATAAAAAACCAAATTAAGTAAATTTATATTTAATTTTAATGATTTTCTAGGATCTTTTGGGGCGGCAATAAAGTCAATTTGATCATTATATTTAACAACATATTCTCCCAATTGATTAAATCTTTTATGTTCAACATCATCAAATAAATCAAACAAATCATATTTGAATTCTTTATTTAAACTAGCAGCAATTGCACTACCAGATAAATCAAAATCAACAATTAAAACCCTTTTATCTTTAAAAGCTACTGCTAAATTCAGTAAAAAGGTTGTTTTCCCAACCCCACCCTTAACTGATGTGATTGCAATTAGTTGTCCTTCTCTAACTGCCATAAAAAATCCCCTCTCAATCTCCTAAATATGTTTTTTCAATGTTTTGATGTTTAATTATCACTGATTTTATTCGATAATTTATTGTTATTTTTATTTGATTACCTTCTATTGTAATTTCTGGTTGATATTCTTTTAAATTAAACTTTATTTTTTCTAAATCTTTTTCTTTTTGATAATAAGTAATTGCATTATTTACTTCTTGATCTATCTTTCTCGTTTGCAAATGGTAGTAACCTAAGTCGAATAAAATGATCATCGCACTAATTATAATTGGAATTAATAAAACAAAAATTACTAACACTTGTCCTTTACTTTTCATAGAAATAGCCCCTTGTTTCAACAAAATATGGGTCTTTTAAAATGTTTCCTAATCCCGGTTTCATTAATTCTACTTCTTTTTTTAAAATAATTTGCATCCGATTATTTTCAAAACTAATTTCGTTTGTGTCTAAATAATTTTCAATTTCTTCTTCTGATTCTAAATTTAATACATAGTTTAAATCATTTTCCAATGCATTTCGATTAATAAAAATATTTGCTAAATCAACCATAATTAAGATAATAAAAACAAAAATTGGTAGTAATAAAACAAACTCAACTAATGCTTGACCTCTTTGGTTCATTTTATCAACTCCTTATTATATTTAGATTATAACAAATTTATTATAATTTAACAATATAATAAAAAAAGTAGTGAAAACTACTAGTTAGTCTTTTTTATTAACACAAATGCCCTCGCCAGGCCTTTTGCCCTCAATATAAACCCTCCCAGAAAACTCACAGGTTGCCTTAGTCATCGCATCATGTAAGTAACCACTAATAAATTGCATTAAACTAAAAATGATAATTACAATTAGTGCAATTATTAGAATATACTCAACTAATGCTTGTCCCTTATGGTTGAGTGACATCTTACCACCCCATTATCTTAATAATAGTTTATTTTTATTTTTTTGTCAATTGGTTAAAGATATGTTATATTAATTTTGGTGATAAAATGGAAATTATTTTAGCTAATTCTTTTTTAAAGAGATTAATTGGTTTTAGTTTTAAGAAAAAAGTTGATTATATTTTACTGTTTAGAAATTGCAAGGGAGTTCATACTTTTTTCATGAAATTTAATGTTGATCTTATTATGACTGATCAGAACAATCATTTTTTGTATTGTTTTAAAGAAATAAGTAAAAATAAAATTATATATAAAAAAGATGCTTTTTTCATTTATGAAATTCCTAGTTTTTTTAATTATAAAATTGAAGATATAATTAATCGCGGTACTCAAATTCATAATCAAGAATCTGAACTAAATCACCGTCTTTAGCTCCTAATGCTTTTAATTTATCGTCAAGACCCATTTTTCTTAAGCGAAAAGTAAACCTTGTTAGGGCTTCTTCGCTTGAAAATTGGGTCATTTTTGTTAATTTTTCAATTTCTGCACCAGTTATAAGCCATGTTTGATTTTGTTTTGTTATTTTAAATGGTTCTTTTTCAATAAATTTATAAATAACATGACTTTCAAATTTTTCTTCTTGGTATAGGGGCTGGGTTTTTATTGTTTCTAACCGCGTTCCAATTTCTTCAATTAATTTTTTTAAATTCTCACCCTTAATTGCTGATATTTCAATAATTGGTTTTTTTACTTTTGCTTTAAATTTTTTTAAATTTACCGTTGCTTGTTCAGCATCCATTTTGTTAGCAATAATAATTTGTTCTTTTTCCAATAAAGCTGGATTATAACTTGCTAATTCCTGATTAATTAATAAATAATCTTGATATGGGTCTTCATGACTCATATCAACTACATGCGCAATTATTCTTGTTCTTTCAATATGTTTTAAAAAGCGATCACCAAGTCCTTCACCTAAAGAAGCCCCTTTAATTAATCCAGGTAAATCAGCAACAACAAATGCTTTGTTACCACTTTCAACTACTCCTAAATTAGGTGATAAAGTCGTAAACGGATAGTCAGCTATTTTTGGCTTAGCAGCTGATATTTTTGAAATAATGGTTGATTTACCAACGCTTGGTAATCCAACCAAACCAACATCAGCTAATAATTTTATTTCAACTTTGATTTGTCTTTCTTCACCAGGTTCACCATTTTCAGCAATTGAAGGTGCTGGATTATTACCAGTTGCAAAAGCCATATTACCACGACCACCACGACCACCTTTGGCAATTGTTATTTTTTGATTTTTTTCAGTTAAATCAGCAACAATTAAATTTGTATCTAAATCAGTAATAACTGTTCCTAAAGGCACTCTTACAATAACGTCATCAGCTTTTTTGCCGTGCTTGCCCTTACCACCACCATTGGTTCCTTTTTCGCCCTTGATTGTTTTTCGATACCTTAAATCTACTAAAGTACTAAGTCCTTCATCAACTACAAAAATAATATCAGAACCTTTACCACCATTTCCACCATATGGTCCACCCATTTCTACATATTTTTCACGACGAAAAGCGATACATCCATTACCGCCCTCACCAGCATTTATTTTTAAATTTATTTCATCAACAAACATTTTATCACCACTTTAATTATATCATAAAAAAAAAAGAAACTAGTGTTTCTTAAAATTTTTCAGCATAAACGCTTACCTGCTTTTTACATCTTCCTAAGCGTTCAAATTTTACGTAACCATCTATTTTAGCATAAACGGTATCATCACTTCCAATACCAACATTATTTCCTGGAAAAACTTTAGTTCCTCTTTGACGATACAAAATTGAACCACCAGTCACATATTGCCCGTCAGCTGCTTTTGCACCTAATCTTTTTGATTCAGAATCTCGCCCATTTTTAGTTGACCCCTGGCCTTTTTTATGCGCGAAAAACTGAATATCTAATTCTAAGTAATTTTTCATTTTTACACCTCCTATTTCATTTCGAGATTATTTGGATATTTTTTTGCTAATTGTGCTAATAAATCAAGCATATTTTCAATTAATAAATTTGTATTTTTTTTTGATTTTAAAATTTTTATTTCAATTTGATTTTCATCTTGTTTATAAATAATACTGTTTTGATCAATTTTTAAGATCCCATTTATCGTTGTTGTTACAATGCTTGAAACAGCTGCACAAACAATATCCTGTCCGTATTCAGCAAATTTAGCATGTCCTTTAATCATAATTGAATTTTCTTTCTTTACTACTTTTATCATTTTACTTTAATTGATTTGATTAATAGCTTTGTGTAGGGCTGGCGATGGCCTTGTGTTCGACGATATTTTTTCTTTGGGTGCATCTTAAAGACAATTATTTTTTTATCTTTACCATGTTTTTCAACTTTGGCAATGACTTCAACATTATCTAAATATGGTTTGCCCGAAATACCATTACACATTAATACTTTATCCAATACTATTTCTGAATCAACTGCTTCTTCTAATTTTTCAACATAAAGAATGCTTTCTTCTTGAATATAGTATTGTTTGCCTCCAGTTTCAATGATTGCTTTCATATTTCCTCCTTATTATTTCTAAGACTCGCCATTAAGGTACTATGTTTAAACCTTTTCTGTGCGGTTGTAGAGTGAGGCTCTACACGATTTATAATATTATCATAGAAAACTAAAATTGTCAATTTTTTTATTAAAAAAAGACTTAAAAAGTCTTTCTAATTATTTTCTTTTACTTATAAAAAATAGTATTCCACCTAACAGAATAACTCCACCACCAATATAATAATACATTGCATAATCAGTTTCATCCTCTACTGGAGTTGTTTTTGTATCATCTACTTCTTCTTCAATATCACCTGGGGGAATAATCTCTTCTTCTTCAACTAACGGTAATTCTTCTTCCGGAACAATTACTTCATCTTCTGGGATTTCAGTAATTCTGATCTCATCATCGTCATAAATAGCTTCATCATCAACGACCGCATTAATTTGAATCGGAAATAATAATAATAAACATAATACCGATAAAAATAATTTCATCAAATCACCTCCTTTTTTTTGGTGCAAGTAAAGGGATTTGAACCCTTACAGACAATTGTCCACAAGCCCCTCAAGCTTGCGCGTCTACCAATTCCGCCATACTTGCTTAAATATATTATAGCAAAAAAAAATCAAATTTTCATTGATTTTTTAAAGCCTTAAACATTTTCTTCCATAAATCCGTTGTTGAATAATTTAAAATCCCAACTTTATAAACTCTTAAACCATATTTAATTAATAAAAAATTAAAACCAATCATTAATAAAATTGAAATAATCACCTCGGTAATCCCTATTTGTTCTAAAACTAATAATGAGGGCGATAGAATCGCTGAAATAAGCGGAATAAATGAGAACACTTTTATAAAAGTGGCTCCAGTAAACATCCCTGCCATAATTGACAAATAATAGCCCACTAACGAAATAATAATAATGGGTGTTTGTAGTTGTTGAAAATCTTCAATATTAGTTGTCATTGAAGCAAGAATCCCCGCTAATAAAGCATAAGCAAGAAAAGTTAATAACATTAAAATAAGCGTTAACGGAATAATATAAATTAATTGATCCCCCAAACTACTATCTAAAACCTGTTTTAACATATTATTTATTTCAGTACTAACGCCATCCGTAATTCCGCTAGAACCAAAAATCTTCCTTGAAAAAAGCGCAATTAATCCAAACAAAAATAATAAACCACCTTGAATAATAACAAACAAATTACCCGCGATTACTTTTGCAAAAAAATGAATCTTTGGCGACACCGAGGAAATAATAATTTCCATCCCCCTTGTTGATTTTTCATCATTAACTTCAGCACCAATCATTTGTACTAAAAAGATGGTTAACATGAAAAAGGGCAGAATCACAATTGGAAAAACCGTTGCCATAATTGCTTCTGACATTTCTTTTTCCTTATCTTTACTTTCATCTAAAATAATTCGCTCAATAACAATTGGTTGACTGATTTTAGCATACTCATCAAAATCAAATTCAGACTCAACCATTGCCATTGCCACCTTTGTATTTTGCAATGCATTCGTAATTAATTGATGTTTAATTGGTTCTAAAAAAACTTCCGTAATAATCGTTGCTTCAAGATAATTTTCAGCACTACTTTTAATAATAATTACAACTCGTTTATTATCTTCTTCAATTAAAGCTTCATAATCAAGTTCTTCTTCAACAAAAATAAACTCAAAATTATTTTTGTCCTCACCTAAAAAAGAACTCTCTAATATCTTAATTTGTTCAACAAAAATAGCATTCGCTTGATCAGTATCATCAACTAGATAAACTTCTTGCTGTTTATCAAAATCACCACCAAAAAAAGTAATTATTTGGTCAATATTTGCCAATGAAACAATTAAAAGCAACAAAATCATATTAGCAATCATAAACCATTTTGTTTTGATTTTTCGAAACAAACTAACTTTAATTAAAAAATACAATTTATTCACCATATTTTTCACCTACTTTCGCCACAAAAATCTCATTTAAAGTGGGCTCTTCAACTAAAAATTTATATATTTTTTTACTTTTAATTTTATTAAAAACAGAATCAACAAATGAAATATCTTCAATTTTTATTTCAAACTCATCATTAATTTTTGTAACACTAACCAATCCTTTTAAATCCTTAAAATCTTCTTTTTTTACATCTCCTTTAACAAAAATATTTTTTTTGCGATAATCTTCTTTTATATCACTTATTTCACCCGCTAAAACTGATCTACCATCTTGAATGACAACAATTTTTTTACAAAAAAGCTCAACATGTTCCATCCGGTGTGTTGAAAAAATAATCATACATCCTTTTTTAGCCATCTCTAAAATTTCACTTTTAAATAACTCAACATTTAACGGATCAAGACCAGAAAAAGGTTCATCTAATATTAGTAATTCTGGTTGATGCATAATCGCCGTAATAAATTGAATCTTTTGTTGATTACCTTTTGATAACTCTTTTATTTTTCGCTCCCAATAATCACTAACACCAAACTTTTTTAACAAATTAGTCGCACTTTCTTCAATCTCTTTTTCACTCATTCCTTTTAAAGTCCCATAAAAAAGACATTGTTCTTTAACTGTTAATTTAGTTAATAAACTTCTTTCCTCAGTTAAAAAACCAATTTGATCAGTTTTATCATAATCAATTACTTTATCATCTAATGTAATCGTTCCCGATTGATAATCCAAAAGGCCCATAATCATCCGAAAAGTAGTTGTTTTACCACTACCATTAACCCCTAATAACCCAAACACTTCACCTCTTGCAACTGAAAATGATAAATCATCAACTGCTAGAAAATCACCATAATATTTTACAACATTATTTACTTTTAACATTTTTCACCTCTTATTTTTTTTATTTTACTCTTTATTCTTTGCAAAGCATTATCAATTGCCTTAGGTTCTTTTTTTAAAATCGTGCTGATTTCTTGATAATCAAAACCATTTATTTTTAAATCAAAAACGGCTTTTTCTAATTTAGTTAATTTTTGATTAATTTCACATAATAATTCCATTTCCGTTTCCTTTGCTTCTAAACTATAATATGGATTATCTTTTTGACTACCAATTAATTCCTCTAAATTAATCTTTTTGCCCTCACTCTCAATATCAAGCGAAATTGATTCATTTAGAATTCTATTTTTCAGTCGTTTGCTGGAAATTAATAAACTTAACATCCTTCGTTCAACACAAGTTTTCGCAAAAGTATAAAACGAAGCTTCCTTATCGTTTGAATAATGCTTAATTGCTTGATTTAAACCCAGCATTCCTTCTTGAATCAAATCATTTACTTCAATTCCTTGATTCTCAGACCCCTTATACATTTTATTAGCTAAACCAATAATTAAAGGACGATATTTTTGATATAAAATTTCCATTGCTTCTTCATTAGCTTCAGCAATATAACTGACTAATTCACTATCGTTATAATCTTTATATTTCATTTATCCTCCTTTTCTTGCTTCATAAATAAAAATGCCCGCTGCAACTGATGCATTTAAACTTTCCGTTTTAATTGGAATTGAAGCAATATAATCGCAATTATCTTTTACTAATCGCGATAATCCCTTCCCTTCATTACCAATAATAAGTGCTTTTTTTCCACTAAAATCAATTTCGCTAAGATCTGTACCATCCATATCAGTACCAATAATCCAAAAATTTTCTTTTTTTAACTTATTAATAGTTTGTACTAAATTCGTCACTTGACTAATCTTTGCTTGAAAAACAGTTCCAGCACTTGTTTTAACAACTGTTTCGTTAACTTGAACACTACGATCTTTTGGAATTATTATTCCATCAACTGAAAAAGCAACACAAGTTCGAATAATCGCTCCTAAGTTATGGGGGTCTTCAATATGATCTAAAATAACAACTAAATTAGCGTCAACTATTTCCTCTAATTCACAATAAAGATAATTATCAATACTTAAAATTATACCTTGATGATTTTTAGAAACAAGTTTATCTAATTCCATTTTTGGAACAATTTTTACTTTAATATTTCTTTTTTTTAATTCAGAAATTATAAATTGATCACTAAAATAGTCAGAAATCAACACTTCATTAATTTTAAAACCATTTTTTAAAAATTCCAAACAACTATTTTTACCACTAATATACATCTATATCACCAATTTGATCAAACGTAATTTTTTTAATCAGTCCTTGTTTTAAATCATTAATCACTAATAGTGCAACTTTTTCAAAATCAATTTCGCCACCTTTAAGCAAGCATCCTCTTTTCTTACCAATTTCACTCATTATCTTTTCAACTGATTCCAAATTAATTAAATTGTATCTTTCTTTTAATACAGTCGGATATAATTTTTTTAAATTTTCAATAATATAAGTTGCCACATCAAAGAGCGGGAGAGTTGTTTCCTTGATTGCATTAAAAGAAGCTAAATTATAAGCAACTGTTTGATCTTCTAGATTAGGCCATAAGATTCCTGGGGTATCTAATAACTCAATTTTTTGATTAGTTCTAATCCAACTTAAACTGGTTGTCACTCCTGGTTTATTTCCGACTTTAGTTGCTTTTTTACCAACTAAACGATTAATTAAAGTTGATTTACCAACATTGGGAATGCCAATAATCATTGCTTTAATTTTATTTGTTTTTATTCCTTTTTTTGCTTTTGCAGCAACTTTATCTTTAGTCACTAATTCCACTTCATCATATAAAAGATTAAGATTATCTTTCATTAAATCAAAAGCAATTACATGGTATTTTTTTTGATAATGTTTTATCCATTTTTTAGTTTCATTTTGATCACACAAATCATACTTAGTTAAAATTAAAATTTTGGGTTTATCAATTATATTTTCAATATCTTCAATTTTTGATGAATAAGGAATTCTCGCATCAATTAATTCAAAAACAACATCAACTAATTGACTATATTCTTTTATTTTTCGTTTTGTTTTGACCATATGACCAGGATACCAATTAATTTTTGTCATTTTATCACCAACTCTATTTTAACATAAAAAAAGAAGAATCTTAATCAATTCTTCCAACTTGATTGAATGGATAAAAGCGAAAATTGGTTTTGCCCAATATATTTTCTTCAGCAATTAAACCAATTACACGACTATCTTGTGAAAAATTACGATTATCACCTAACACAAAATAATACCCCTGCGGAATTCGATTATGATCTAATTTTCTTAAATCAAAATCATCAGTTTTACCATCAAGAAAGTCTTCTTCAACTGGCTCATGATTAATATATAAAACTGAATCACGATAAGCCACATGTTCACCAGGTAATGCAATAATTCTTTTAACTAATTTTGTATTACCATAATTATGAACAATGATGTCAAAACGATTATAAGTTTTATCATATTTTTTTAAAAAAACAAGATCACGATCATTTAAGGTGGGCATCATTGATTCCCCTTGAATTGATGCTGGCGTGATAATGTATAGTCTAAAAAGAATTACCAACAGCACCAATAAGAGAAAAACAGTTGCTTCTTTTAGATTTTCAATGCCTTCATTTGTTTTAATTTCTTTTTCAAACATTTACTCGCCCCTTTTTATTTTCTTTCTTTAATTTTAACTTGTTTAACCATGTCACGCAAATAATTTAATTTTGCTCTTCTGACTTTACCTTTTCGAATAACTTGAATTGATTCAACTTTTGGCGAGTTAACTGGGAAAGTTCTTTCAACCCCAACACCACTTGTAGTTGAACGAACAATAAAGTTTTTCGCAACACCGCTATTTTTAATAGCGATAACAATTCCTTCAAAGTACTGAATACGTTCACGTTTTCCCTCAACCACCTTAACACCAACTTTAACCGTGTCACCAACTCTAAATTCAGGTACATTTGGCTTTAATTGCTTTTCTGTTATTTTATCAACAAGATTCACAATGTCACACTCCTTCTTCACTGTAATCATTTTTTAAGCGGATTACACATCATAATTCTAGCACATTTATAAATAAAATACTACTATCTAGCACGATTTTTTTCTTCTTTTATTTCGCGACTTAAATACAAGGCTTCTTTTTCTTTTAACTTTCGATAGAAGTTATTTAATTTTTTTAACAATAATTCATAATAATTTCTTTTTAAAAAAACTTGATAGCGGTTCTCAACAATTCCTTTTAATCTTTCTAAATCATCTAAGGCCTGGCGAACACCATCTTCATCATCTTCATCAACTGAATTAATAATAATTTTAGTATACAAATCTAATCTTTTTTTTAATTTTTTTTTAATAATTTTTTGAATAAAATCGGGATTATAAATATGTAAATTACTAACAACTAGTGAAGAATACTGTTCGCTATTTTTTGGTTTAATTGTAAAGCCAGCAACCATTATCATTTGTTTATAATATAGTACATCATTTTTTTTGCTTAACCAAAATTTATTTTTCATTTTCGTCACCCCACAAATCTGGTCTTCTCATTTTTGTTCTTTGAATTTGTTCGTTTTTTCGCCACTCGCTAATCTTTTGATGATGACCCGATAATAATACTTCGGGCACTTTCATTCCCATAAAATCAACTGGTTTAGTATAGACTGGATAATCTAAAAGATTTCCATTAAATGATTCATTTTGATGTGATGATTCGTCAATAACACCGTCAATTAAACGTATAATACTGTCAACTAAAATAAGTGCTGGGATTTCACCCCCAGTTAAGATAAAATCACCAACCGAAATTTCTAAATCAACCAAGCTTCTAATTCTTTCATCAAACCCCTCATAGTGACCACAAATAATAATTAAATGTTTTTCATTAACCAACTGATAAGCCTTTGATTGATGATAAACTTCTCCTTGCGGTGTCATTAAAATAACCAAACTATTATTTTTTCTTATTTTTTTTAAAGCTTCATAAATTGGTTCAATCATCAAGACCATCCCCTCGCCACCACCAAATTGATAATCATCAACTTTTTTATGTTTGTCTTTTGCATAATCACGAAAATTAACTAAATTTATGTTAACTTTTTTTTGATCTTTTGCTTTTTTAATGATTGAACTATTTAAAAATCCTTCAAACATTTCTGGAAATAAAGTTAATACATCAATTTTCATGAATGATCCCATCCATTTTCATTAATAATATTTGCTTATTTTCTTGATCTACTTTTTCAAAAAAGTGATCAAGGCAGGGAATTAAGTACTTTTTTTCACCATCTTCAACAATTAAAACATCATGCGCTTTATTATTAAACAAACTAGCAACTGCGCCAATTATTTCTTCATCATATATAACATCATAGCCAATTAAATCCTCATTAATAAAACATTCTTCTAAATCTTCGCGAATAATATAAACAAATTCACCTTTATATGCTAAAACCTCATTAATTGATTGATGATTTTCAAACGAAAGTAAATCATAATTTTTATGTTTACGATAAGTTTCAATTTTAAGTTTTTCTTTTTCATCTCCGACATAAATAAAAAAGCCTTTTTTAAAAACTGCTTCTTTATGACGGAAATAAGATTTTACTTTTACTTCTCCTTTTAAGCCATGAGTTGTTATTATTTCACCGATACAAATCATAAGTCACCTACTTTATATAATATGATTGATGTTGCAATTGCAACATTTAAGCTTTCACAGTTATCTTTTATTGGAATCGAAATCATTTCATCACATAAATCTAACAGCTCTTTTTCAATTCCTCGCCCCTCACTGCCCATTATTATAACAAACTTTGATTTAATTACAAGGTCTTTTAAACTTTTTTTTGCATTTGCATCAGTTCCAATTAACTGATGACTTTTTTTTAGTTCAATCATTAAGTTATAATCAGACACTTCAATTAGATTAATATGAAAAATCATCCCCATGCTACTTCTAATTACTTTATCATTATAAACATCACAGCAGTTTCTTAAAATAATGGTATCAATATTAAAGGCAACTGCACTGCGAATAATTGTACCGACATTTCCTGGATCTTGAACTCCATCTAAAAACAAAACGCGATTTCTTATTTCTTTTTTTTCTGCTTTTTGACACAAAGCAAATAAATAGTCACTTGTTTCTAAATTTGATAAATATTTTGCTACTTTTAAATTGATATAATTTAGTTCTAGTTTTAAATCAATTTTTTTCCCTTCTAAAACATATAATTCTTTAATTAATTTTTTTTTATTGGCTTCTTCGATTATTTTTTTTCCTTCAATTAAAAATAAATCTTGACGATATTTTTTTTGAGCCAGCTTTTTTAAATCCTTTATTTTTTCATTATCAACCGAGGTATACATATTATCACCGCTTTCATTTTACCACAAAAAAGAAGAAAAAAAAAGCGGAGCCTTTCGGCTCCTTCAGGGGGCTGGGGATCTTAATTCAACTTATTCGTGAATTAGTCTTCCCCAAGCACGACTTCTCGTGCTATATTCATTATATCTTATTTTTTAATTTTGTCAAATCATTTCAAAAAAAAACAACCGAAGTTGTTAGAAGCCTAAAAATAAACAAGTTAAGAAAAAAGTTGTCGCCAAAAACATCGTCATTCTTGTAATAAAAAGTTCAGATCCTCTTTCCTTTCGATTAGCAAAAAGGCTTTCATTTCCACCTGAAATGATTGCTGACGCACCTTCAGCCTTATTACTTTGTAATAACACAATCGCAATTAACAATACACAATTAATAATTAATATGACTTCCATAAACTGCCTCCTCTCTAATAATTTAACATGAAATTACTTTTTTTGCAAATCTTTTTTTACTATTACATAATTGTTATGTTCTAAATTAAGGTTTGAAAAATAACTATTGAACTCCTGGTAATTAATACTCTTTACTTTTTCAATTATGTTAGGATCGAAATCACCTTGAGCAACAATACTCTTAACAAATAAATCGTTTATCTCAGACACTTTATCAGGCAAATATAAATAATAACTTAATAATGCTTTTTTCTTTCTTTCAAACAAATTCTCATCAATATCAAAATTTTCGATCCTTTTTTTAACCATATTTATTACTTTTCTTAAATGGGATGTTTCAATAAAAATATTTAATATTATGTGATCTTTTTCATAAAAACAATAATGTCCTAAATCATCCTCAATTAAATTTTGATTAACTAAATCTACATTCAACTTAGAACTCCAGCCCAATTTAGCGTTGCAATATAAATTAAAATATATTCTTTTTTTAGCTTCAGTTAAATTCATATTTTCAACATTAATTTTATAATTTAACGAAACTTTTGGAACTTCCACATTTTTATATAACATCTTCTTTTTCAACTTTACTTGATCAGGTTCCTTTTTTTCAAAAACTTGCATTTTAAAATCATCGTCAAATTTTTTCGATGCTTGATTTTGTTCAATTATGCTGATTGTTTCTTCTGGATTAATGTTTCCACTAATTACCAAAAACATATTTTTAGGATGATAAAAACAATGATAGCACTTCAGTAAAATATCTTTTGTAATTCTATCAATATCTGATTCATCTCCAATAATTGAATTTTTTATTCCATAATGATAACAAATACTATCCATCATATTATCAAATAAACTAATATGAGGATTGTTGTCGCGCATTCTTATTTCTTGTTTTATAATTCCCTTTTCTTTTAAAACATTATTATCTGTTAAATAGACACTTTGGACGTTATCTAATAAATAACTAATATTTTTTTTAAATCCAAAAGGCCCTGTAAAATGATATGCTGTCTGATCATAACTAGTATAGGCGTTACAAATCGTTCCCGTTTTAGCAAAAAATTTAAAGGGACTGATTTTTTCATTTTCAAACAATTTATGTTCTAAAAAATGGGCAATCCCTGCCGGTGTTTTTGTATATTTTTTTTCTTTACTGGTTCTAAAAATTTGATGTTTACTACCATAGAATGTTACAAAATTCGCGCGAATTTGCTTTTTTTTAAGCGGAATCAAATATACTCTCAAACCATTATTTAATTTATGATAGTAATAATCTATGTTTATATGTTTAATTGTATATTTTTTCATTTTTCACCCTCCAAGAAAAAAATTGTTCTCATTTTTATTTTCGATGCAAAATTAACGATATCTTGTTTTGTTGCTTCCTTTACAACTTGAATAGCTTTTTCTAATTTGAAAAAAAGTTCATACTTTTCAAAAAAATTAATATTAATTATTCTAGATTGTGATTCTTGATTCATATAGAAGTCTTTTAAAATATCTTTTTTTGATTCCTTAAAAACTTCATTACTAAATCGACCTGCCTGCATATCTATTAGTTGTTTAATAATTAGCTCTTTTACGGAATGATAGTTTTCTTTACCAATTCCACTCCTAATAATAATTACATTTAAAACTCTTGAATAATATGATCTTACACTATAACAA
>CAYGGG010000018.1:0-15684 GCA_964349455.1 uncultured Muribaculaceae bacterium
GAATTACAATATGTTGTAATTTTTTTAATTAAAAAAATATTTTGTTTAAAAAAATGATATAATTTATATAATGATAATTAAGAGTAGTATTTTAAAATGGTTAGGAGACAATTTATGGATAATAAAAAAATAATATTAAAAAAGGTTAAGAAACTATATAAAGAATGGAAATGTGGTAATCTCGGTGGTGAGTTTATGCCCGAGGACAGCAATCCTGGTTTAAAGAAAGATTCTTTGGAAAATTATTTATATTTTACATTACCAATGGCGCTTAATTATCAGCGAAATTCATATCAACTTTGGGAGAGTGCTAATAAGACATATCAAGATGAGGAAACTTTGTTTGTTTTTTTTCCAAAAGAAGTTTTAAAGCGTTCTTTTGAAGAAGTTCAATTTGCTTTAACTAAATATAAGGTTGCTCTTCAAAAAAATAAACAAACTGAAATATGGATAAAATTATGTGAAACGATATGTAGTAAGTTTAATGGAGATATTAGAAGGATGTTTAGTAATTTAAATTATAATGTTAATGAGATAAAAAATTATATGCAAAAAGAATATAAAAAAGAATTTCCTTATTTAGGTGGAAATAAAATATGCAATTATTGGCTTTATGTTATGTATCAATATACTGATGTTAGATATGTTGATGTTAGAAATATTACAGTAGCTCCTGATACTCATGTTATTAAGGCTACTCATAAATTAGGAATGATAAGTGATGATGAATTAAATTCTTCGATGGTTCAGGCCATTGTAACACAAAGATGGAATGAGTTATTAAATAATGAAAAACTATCGCCAATTGATATTCACTCTCCTTTATGGTTGTGGAGTCGAAGTGGTTTTAAGTTAAACTTAGATGTTTAATTTTTTTTCTAAAAATTATTTGGTTTTTTTAAAAAAAATTAAGATAAATGAGAATACTTGTTAATTCATTTTTTTGAGTATTGGGTAGTAGGGCCTTAATCTTGTTTTCCCGACCATTTGGGGAATTGGCCCAGCTGGCTAGAGCACCTGCCTTGCGAGCAGGGGGTCAGCGGTTCAAGTCCGCTATTCTTCACCATCTAAAAAAGGATTGAATTATTATCATTGTTATGTTAGTATAAAGACTACTTACGGGAGAAACGTTGAAAAAGAATTACTTTTTTTTAGTAAATGATGAGTTAAAACAAAATTTTTGTTTTAAAAGTATATAATAATTTAAAAGAAGTGATGGTAAAAAGTTTTAAGCAGGTAAGAGTTATTTTAATGAGAAAAATTTAACTATCTTGTTAATCACAAATGCAGATAGTAAAATAGATAAAAATCTGTTATAAAAATACTAAATTTTGTGAGAGGATTTGAAAGTATGAGTAAATTTTATGCTGAGGGAACAAATCAAGTAAAGAAAACGATAGTGATGTTAAAAATGATGAAAAGGATGTTAGAATTTGATTATGATGTAAACAGAATATTAAGAAATTCAATAGAATTTGAAAACGAATTGTTTGCAATCTACAAAAAGAGCGAGGGCATGAAACGTTGCTTTGCAGCTTTAAATCATATTAACCGAAGTGATTATACGTCAAATTTTTCTGGTGCAGAGGGTTGCTTTTGTGATGGATGGTTCAGGCCTCTAACAATGTTATTAAACAAGCAAACATTTGATTTAAATAGAATTAATGAAATAATAGATTTGTTTGAAACTTTGAGGGAGCTTAGTGTTTTTGGTGTCTATATTTCCGACCAATTAACATTTAATGAAATGAAGGATTGTTTTTGTTCTAAAATTGTGTCAGATTCAACGATAAATTTTTCAGAAAACAAAAACAAGCAAGAGTATACAATTTTTAAAGTTTTTAGTGATGCAGAAATTAAGTATAGTGAAAAACAAGAAGTGAGGGAAGGGCGATTTGATTGTGATTTTGTTACACTCCCAAAATGGGTTTTATACGGAAATGCTATATACAATCAAAACCAAGAATTATATTTGGGCTGTAGTTCGCCGCATACACAATTTGATTTTACTTCAACTTCTCTTTATATTGATCCGGCAACCTTACCAAGTCGTGATGAACTTTATTCTTCGCATGAAACAAGAACACTTAATGTTTATAAAAAAACTTTAAAAAAGGTTTATTAAATTTTCAAACTTTCTTTAAGAAAAAGTCCTTTATTAGATTTTTTTAACGAAAAATGTAATAAATATTTAATATAATAAATTTATTGGAGGTAAATATGATTGTTAATGTTAATGAAAAAAAAGAAATTGTTTTAACTAAATTAGTTGCGAAAGAAGGAAAAGATTCGGATTTGCAAGGATTATATTACTTATACACCGCACTGGATTTTCAATTGGGGTATTTACAAGGTGGAAAGATTTGGTGGCATATTGAACCATTAGAAAAAGATGTTGTAGTGACTGATAGTGAGATTTTAGTTAATAATCCGAATGGGGAAAAAAGAAATGCTATTAATGGCAGATATCCGGTCGCCCATTATTCGACAAAAGCTAAAAATACTTTGATTTTTATTAGAAACATCTTAGAAGAAAACTATACTAACAATATTATGTTGAGGAAATTTTTTGAAAATAAGGATACTTATAGATATGAAGAGTTTGACTTCGAAATGCAAATTAATAAACTAAGTTATCTTTTGGATAACAAAGACTTGGCGCTGCCTTTATTAAAAGATGCTTATTTAGATTTTTATTTGTTTACTAACTTATTAACGTTAGTTGACTTAAATGATAAAAAGATCAGTCGAGAACTGTATGAACCTTTATTAAAAGATGGAATAGAAAATGGCAAAATATTAACTTTGGCCAAGGTTTTTTCGAAATTAAGGCAATAAGTTTTAAAAGAACTTTAAAGGTTTAGTTTGAGTAAGAAGAACTAAGTAATATGATTAAAAAAAGTGAAAAATTTTAATCAATTAATCGTGATTCTAACTTATAAACGGTAGGATATTAGGTTGCAGTAATGCAATCTTTTTTTTTAAAAAAAATTTTGTTATATTCTTGTGATACAATAAATGTGACTTATCAAATGATTAAGATGATTAAATTGGGGAAGTGATATTATGTATGATGTAATTGTCATTGGTGCTGGACCTGCTGGAATGATGGCAAGTATTAGTGCTGCTAGTAATAAAAAAGTTCTTTTGCTTGATAAGAATGATAAGATTGGAAAAAAAATGGAATTAACTGGTGGTGGCCGATGTAATTTAATTAATTTAAAATCAATAAATGATTTTATTAATGAAATACCGATTAACAAAAAAATGTTATATAGTTCACTTAATCAGTTTGGACCACAAGATATATTTGATTTTTTTGTTAATTTGGACCAGCCCTTAAAAATAGAAGATAATGACCGGGTATTTCCAGTTAGTGATAAAGCAAAAACAATCATTAATGTTTTAAAAAATCAATTAGAAATTAATAAAGTTACGGTTAATTTAAATGAAGTTGTTGAAGTGATTGAAAATGATGATATGGATAAGATTGTTAAAACAAATAAAAACACTTATCGAACAAAAGCGATTATTATTTCAACCGGAGGAGTTAGTTATCCGATGACCGGATCAACTGGTGATGGGCATCGGTTAGCTAAAAAAATGAAGCAACCGGTTACTAAGTTATATCCAGCTGAGACATTTTTAATCGGTAAGGAACCGCTTCCACTTGCGGGCATAACTATTAGTAATGTTGTAATTACTTTTAATAAAACTAAGGCAAGTGGATCTTTGTTATTTACGCATACTGGATTGAGTGGGCCGGCGATATTTAAGATAAGTGCGTTAGTGTATCATCAATTAGAAATTAGCAAGGATGCTACTTTAAAAATTGATTTAATTCCTGATTTTTCAATTGCGCAATTAACTATTGCTTTAAATAGTTATGATGTGAAAAAAGATATTAATTGTTTTGTAAGAGATTATATTCCTAAAAGATTATGTGATTATATTGTTAATAAAACAATTTCTAATTTTAAAGTAGGTGTTATTTCAAAAACTAATAAGCAAAAATTGCTTTTGGCCTTAAAAAATTTTGAAGTTGTTATTAAAGCAACTGGGACGCTTGAACAAAGTTTTGTTACTGGTGGTGGAATTGATATGAAATATGTTAATTCTAAAATAATGGAATCACTTATTAATAAAGGAATATATTTTGCGGGTGAAATATTAGATATTCATGGTCATACTGGGGGCTATAATATTACAATTGCATTAAGTACTGGTTTTTTAGCGGGGAAATTAAAATCATAAAGGAGGATTTATGAACGGACAAAGTAAAAAAAATATTAATGTTGGTGATCTGGTTGATATTGTTTTAAAGCAAGATCAAAGAACAAATAAATTAACTAGAGGAAGAGTAAAAAAAATTTTAACTAATAGTTTAAATCATCCTCATGGAATTAAGGTAATGATTGTTGAAAATAATATGGTTGGTAGAGTGAAAGCAGTTATTTTGGAATAAGGAATGTATGGATAGATTGCAGTGAATGGGAGAGAAGAGATAAGGTCATATTGAAATATAAGAAAATGATTTAATTCAGCAAAACAACTAGTTTATGCTAATTATTATAAGGAATTAGAAATTAGTTCGTTAGATATTTCAATTACTATTTTTATTTTTGTGGAAAAAGTAAATGTTTTCATTTTATATTTTAGAACAGCAAAGGAAAGAAATGATGTTGAAACATTAAAAAAGTTAAGTTATACCAAGTGGGTATTCTAGGGTATTGGGGTTTTTGACATCTTGTTTTATCTTTTTTTCTTGCATTAGTGATGTATATACTAATTAATTATAATATATAGATGTGGAGGGAAATATGAATATTAAGGCTATTGATTTTCAGGGGACAGGAAATTTTTACTATGGTGACATATATAGTTTTGCGAAATCTTATAAAATGGCTTTCGATTTAATTTGCGAGAAACGCAGGGGTCTAATTAAATCGCAAAAATTAACTGAGGAGTCAAAACCATTAGCGCTTTTATTATTAGTTGGATATGTAAATCTGTCATTATCATGTGAACTTTTTTTAAAAGCCTTGTTATTAAAAACAAAAAGTATAAAAATAAAAGGACACGAATTTAATAATTTATTTGAAAAATTAGATAGCAATATAAAAGTGAAAATTAGAGAAATGGTTACTAGTTTATATGACGACAAAAAATATCCATTGAATTTTGATAAAGAAATTATTGATAATGCAAATGCTTTTGAAAAAATTAGATATTTTTATGAAGGGGATATACATTTTAATGTTAAATTTATAAAAATATTAGTTGATGTTTTGGATTCGATTTATAAAGAATGTTAGTTTTGTAAGAACAAAGATTTTTAATTATAGGGGTAGTTAGCATTCCTCTTTATCTATGATTTCTTCTAAATAAATATTTAACCTTTTTATAACACCAACGACAAGGGCGTTTCCCATCATAAAATATCTTCTTTTGCTTGGCATTCCGGTGTTAGTCCAATTATCAGGAAATCCATTAATTCTTTCTGCTTCAATAGGCGTTATAATTCTTAATCGGTTAGTTGTAGGATCGTTTATTATATGACTGCTTCTGTTTATAGAGCTTTCGCTTGTAAGCATTGTTCTGGCAGGTTTATCTAATGAATCAGGAAAATCCATATTTCCTTCTGAATAAAAATAGGGAATACCATTAGGTTTCGTTCGGAGTATTCTTTTAGAACCTTTTAAATATTGAAATTTCTTGATAAATTTATCAGAAATATAAAACATTTCATCAACTATATTATTTTCAATAACCTTATTCAACGGAAAAATTGGTTCAATTTTTGGTTTTGTTTTAAATGAAATTATTTTATAATTTTTCATTATACCGGAGTTGTAAAAATTGCCCTTAAATTTATCTGACAATTGAACTAAGTCTTTATAAGCTTTTTTTGATATATCATAAATAGATTCTTTTTCGTATTCCGCTTCGATTGGGAAGGATTTAGCAAAAAAACCATCGTCAAAAATTATAGTTTTTGGCTTTTTTGATTTTTTGCTTTCAGCAAAGTTAGTAGACTTTTTATATGCGAAAATGAATGTCCTTTTTCTTTTTTGCGCAAATCCATATTCTCCGGCATTTATTACTCTCCATTCGACACAATAACCATTGTCTGCAAAAGTTCGGAGCATTATTGCAAAATCCCTTCCTCTTTGCTTTGAAGGAGAAATTAGCAATCTATCAACATTTTCCAAAAGAACAAATGGCGGTTTTTTGGTTTTTAAAATATCTACAATATCCCACCAAAGAACTCCTTTTTTTCCTTTAATTCCTTTTTCAGATGAAAGTGTTCTAGCTACAGAATAATCTTGGCACGGGAAACCCCCGACTAAAAGCGTGTGGTTTGGAATTTCTTTTTTATTAATTTGTGTTATATCGGAGTTACTATGGTTTTTGTTTTCACCAAATCTTTTTGTATAACAATCAAAAGCATGTTGCATTTTGGTAGAAGGTTCCCATTGATTCGCCCATACGAAATGCCAATTACCACTTTCAACAACTTTGTCGTTGATTAATTCTACATTGTTTAGGCCACATCTGAAACCACCGACACCAGCAAATAACTCTACTACTGTTTTTTCCATAATATCCCCTCCTTTATTGTTTAATCACCCATAATATATTATAATATATTTAATTGAAAAGATCAAGGGCTGTTGCTTATGTTTGAATAATTTAATATAGGTGTACTGTTATTTTAATATAAAAACTGATTAAATACAAGATCAAAATGAAAAAAGGAGAGTTTTATGAATTTTAAATCTATAAATGAGTTATTAGAATACACAAAAAATATTGTTGGGAAGACTTTTAAAGAAATAGATAAACAAAACCAATTAAAATCAAATTTAATAAAAGATAAAGGAATTTTTGGTAAAGTAATTGAAACAGGCTTTTACGGTTATCCAAACAATAATAAGGCTGAAGCTGATTTTAATAATTTAGGAATTGAGTTAAAGGTTTCAGGATACATAAAAAATAAAAATGGAACGATATCAGCGAAAGAAAGGTTGGTTTTGAGTAAGATTGACTATAACTCAATAATAAATGAGGAGTTTGATTACAGTAAACTTCTTTTTAAAAATAAAAAAATACTTATTATTTGGTATGAATATGAAAGAGAAAAAAATGCAGAGGATTTTGTTATAACAAGTTATCAATTATATGATATGTCTGGGGATGAATTAATTATAAAAAATGATTATGAGATAATCCGTGAAAAGGTATTAAAAGGATTCGCTCATTTATTATCAGAAGGAGATACATCATATTTAGGCGCTTGTATTAAAGGGGCAACATCTAAAGACAGAACAACCCAACCGGCTTCTAATGTTCCGGCCAAGCCACGAGCTTTTTCATTGAAGAATTCTTATATGACTGGGGTTCTAAAAAGCATGAATTTAGTATTTAATGTTGATAATTTAGAATATAAAACTATTGAAGAATATGTTTTCGCCCAAATTCAAAAATATATTGGTCAAACCCAGGTAGAAATTTATTACAATCTTACAGGTACTAAATATGTTGAAAGAATACCAAAAAATTTAGGTAAAATGATTTCTAATAAAGCGATTGGTAAGGATAGCGAACTTCCTCAAAAAAATGATTTATTTTTAAAAACTAATTATATTATTAAGAATTTACCAGTAAATGATGTAGGGTATCCGTTGGAAAGAATGTCTTTTAGAAATTTAGCTTTAAGTGATTTTGTCGATAAATGGGAAGATTCAAATTGGAAAACATTTTTTGAAGAAGTTACGATAATAGTTTTATGTTATGAGGGCAATCATCAAATTAGAAATGGTTTTAGAGTTTTAAAAGAAATAAAAAAAATAACATTTAATGGAAATGATATTGATTTATTTGGTCGAACTTATGATATGGTTAGAAATGCAATTATGAATAAAGATGTTTCAAAATTACCATATCCGAATAAATTCTTGGGACAAATTTTAGAAGTGGCTCCAAAAGGAATAAAGGATGATGATGCATATAATAATTTTTTTAAAAAAGATGTTACTAAAGTTTGTTTTATGTTAAATAAAGATTTTCTTTTTAAAAAAGTAAAATAATTTGAGATAAATGATAATACTTATTAATTCATATTCTTAATTAATATGGGTGTAGGTCCTAACCTGTTTTGCCGACCATTTAGGGAATTAGCTCAGCTGGCTAGAGCACCTGCTTTGCAAGCAGATGGGCCCAAGCGGGTTAAGTCCGCTATTCTCCACCATAGAAAAATAAACCACTTCTAACAAGTGGTTTTTTAATGCATAAATATAAGTAAAAACATCATATAAAAATAGTAGTAATAATAGAGGGTGACTCCTGATTGACTCCGAGGGGAAAGAGGAATCGCGTGTTCAGAATTATTGTAGATCTTAATGTTTAAACGCAAATGAAAAGATAGAAGTCATCGGGATTAAAAAACCAGCAAAAAATTTTGTGTTTATGCGTTAAAATAAAAGTAACGAGCGTTAGACATAAATAACTATTAATGATATAATGAGAATGCATTTATGCGAGGGGAAGTGTGAAATGAGATACAATATATATTGTGATGAAAGTTGCCATTTGCAAAATGATAAAAACGATATTATGATTTTAGGGGCTGTTTTTTGTCCCCAAAAAGAGGCAAAGATAATAAATAGGGAAATAAGAAAAATAAAGGAAAAACATAAAATAGGAGAAAAAGTAGAGGTTAAATGGCAAAAGGTGAGTAACAACAAAATAGATTTTTATATGGAAATAATAGAATTTTTTTTTAGTAACGAAAAGTTAAAATTTAGAGGTGTTGTTGCTTCCGGAAAACAAGGTTTAAAATTGGAACAATTTAATCTTACATACGATGCGTGGTATTATAGAATGTACTATTTATTGTTGAAGGAAATTGTTGATGTTGATAATGAATATGATATATATATGGATGTGAAAGATACGCTTGGTGGTGAAAAAATTAAAAAATTAAAAGAAGTTTTAAATTGCACATTGTTTTCATTCTATGAAGAAGTGGTGAAAAAAGTTCAATTAGTTAGGTCTGATGAAATCGAAATTATTCAGTTAGCGGATATATTATTAGGAGCCGTAGCATATGTGAATAGGAATTTGAATAATAGCAATAATGCTAAATCCAAAGTAATAAATTTAATTTTTGAAAAAACAGGCCAAACGTTGAAGCATACTACAACTCCTAAAATTAGGCATAATAAATTTGATATATTTCGTTGGGCTCCGCAGAGGTTTTAGGATGAAAGAGTGTGAATATAGTAATTGTTGGTTAAAAGAGACAGGCGATTTAAATGAATTGGTTGAAGAAGCCTACGCATTATTTCAAACTTTCTTGAAAGATGATGCTTTTGTTTTTAGGGGAAAAAGGATAGAATTCAATGAAGTGCCGGATATAATTTCGGGAAGAGAAGGTGGTTTCGAACACATTGCGACAGGAGAACAAAAACTGGGTAGAAAAAAGATTGCTTTATACAAAAGAAAAAGACTAGTTGCGGTGCCGTTTATTAAAATTATTATACAAAATTGTCTTGAGAAATCTTGTAATAATCTTAAAATTTTCCCAGATAAAAAAGATGTTCTTGTTTGGTGCGAATCATTAGCTTTTTTAATTGTTTTAAGTGAAAGAAAAGATGTTTTTAAATTAATAACAGCATATGTTGTTGATAAATCACATAAAAAAACAAGTGTAATAGCAAAAGCAAACAAAAACGATTCTTATTAATAAGAATCGTTTTATCCGCTCCTTTAACACTTGGTCAATGAGACTACTATAAGTTTAATATAGTTTTTGATAAATGTCAAATTTATTTTATATTTATCAAAAAATTATAGGATAGAGATAAATAAATGTGGAACAATCCTTCTATAAATTATCCAATCTCTCCGCCAACTTCCTTTGGGGAGCATCATAAAGATGACTATAAATGTTATAAGTAATAGTAATATCAAAATGGCCTAATCTTTTTTTAATGATTAATGGATCCTGTTCTAAATAAGTTAATAAAGATACATGTGAATGTCTGAAAGCATGAATTCTAACATCTTTAACATTTGTTATTTTTTGATAATATTTAAAATTACGTCTTAATGTTTTTTTGGGTATTAATATACCATTAATTGAAAATAAAGGTGTATTTTTTTTGAAAACTTTTTGGGTTTTTATGGGAACTTAGTTTATCATTTAAAAATGAATGTTTTGAGTGATTATTATAAATGTAAAAAAAGAGATATACCAATTGCAATGAGAATTAAGATATTTGTAAGAATAGCTAGTGGAAAAGAATGGTGTGCGAAAATATTATTAAAGTATAAATTAATTTAGGAAATGTTTAGCTACATATCGAGGATATGTATATCCTGCAGAATAAACCAATATACCGTAGTCGTAGGCATTGCTATAAACAAGTAAACACGTCAGGTTGTCATTCTCGTCCATATGCATATTTGGAATGTTATATTCAATGAATTTTCTGCTTTTTTTAAAATCACTAATAAAATTCTTGAAATCATTTTTTTTGAGACAAATTTTCTTTGAAATTATATAATTTAGTTTTATTAAATATTCGGGGTATCTATAAAGGGTTTCATTTAAGTCGGTTATATTGTCTGCTTTTCTATAAAAATATCCATATTTCATTGTTTTTCTCCTTTCAGTTCGTTGTGATGATAACTTAGAAAAACTTTACTATCAAGATAAAAAGACCATCTAAGGCATCATATTTTACTAATATTAAGGTTCAAATATGAAGCTAAAGATAGTCTCTCTAAACATTTACTAATATAGTTTAATTATACAAGTATATTGATAAAAGTAAATAGGTAACTTTAAGAATTTCTTTTATAATGTGAATATTCAAATAATTATGCTATAATTTTGTTGTGGTGAATAGTATGAATAAAGAAGCTTTAGCAAGGATCAAAATTAATAAATTATTAGAAGATGCAGGTTGGAGATTTTTTGATAACAATCAAGGATTAGCTAATATTCAGTTAGAACCAAACGTAAAATTGACCGAGCAAATGATTGATGATCTTGGCGAAAATTTCGAGGGCGTTAAAAATGGTTTTGTTGATTACTTATTATTAGACGAAAATAATCGTCCTTTTATAGTTGTAGAAGCGAAAAAAGAGGGGACACATCCTCTTGAAGCAAAAGAACAAGCTAGAAAATATGCTCTACAAGAAAGAGCGAAATATATAATTTTAACTAATGGAGAAATGCATTATTTTTGGAATCTCGAAAAAGGGAATCCAGAACTTATTACTTCTTTCCCTAGTTATGAATCATTAAAGAATAGTAAAGCATTAACAGGAAATACAACCAATTTAATGGAAATGCAGATAGATGAGTATTATGTGGCTACTTCACAAGAGCCTTCTTTAACGCAAAGTAGTGCATGGAAATCAGAAGATAAAAAAATATTACTTGAATACTCTATATCGAAAGAAATAAGAGTCTTAAGGCATTACCAATTATCGGCTATTAAAGCTATTCAAAATGCTATTAAAGATAATAAAACAAGATTTCTATTAGAAATGGCAACAGGGACTGGTAAAACATTAACGGCTTCCGGAATAATAAAAATGTTCATTAGAAGCGACATTGCTCATAGAGTATTATTCTTAGTTGATAGATTAGAATTAGAAAATCAAGCAAAAAAAGATATAGGCAGATATTTATCAAAAGATGGGATTCGTGTAGAAGTTTATAAAGAAAACAAACAAAATTGGAATTCGGCTGATGTGGTAATTAGTACAATTCAATCTTTTACTCATGATGATAAATATAAAAAAATATTCGACCCAACAGACTTTGATTTAATTATCTCAGATGAAGCTCATAGGAGCTTAGGGGCTTCTAATTTGGCTGTTTTCGAATACTTTATTGGCTATAAACTCGGATTAACTGCAACTCCTAAAAATTATTTAAAAGGCGTAAATTTTGACGATGCAGATCCAAGAGAGTTAGAACGCAGATTGATGTTATCAACATATCATATTTTTGGATGTGATAGTGGTAGTCCAACATATAGTTATACATTAAATGATGGTGTAAGAGATGGAATACTGATAAGCCCGACAATAGTGGATGCTAGAACGAATATAACTACTGAACTTCTATCTGAAAAAGGATTAATTATTAACATTGATTCAGATGAGGTTGAAGTAACTGTTAAAAGCCAAGATGGAAAAACAACAAAAGTATTTACTGAAAAAGGTTTTGAAAAAAAGTTCTTTTCTGATGCAACCAATGAAGTGCTATGTAAAACATTTATGGAAAATGCTTTGAGAGATCCAATTACAAATGAAATAGGTAAATCTATTGTTTTTTGCGTAAATGTTCAACATGCAAGAAAAGTCACTGAAATATTAAATATATTTGCTGAGCAAAAATTTCCGGGAAAATATAATTCTGATTTTGCAGTACAAATAACTTCTAATGTTCCTGATTCACAACAAATGACTATTAATTTTTCAAATAATAATTTAAATGGTCACACAAAATGGGTAGAAGATTATGATTCGAGCAAAACAAGAGTAGCTGTAACTGTTGGTATGATGACTACTGGATATGATTGTCCAGACATATTGAATCTGGGTATATTTAGACCAATATATTCTCCTTCAGAATTTATACAAATAAAAGGTCGAGGAACAAGATTAAATACATTTAAATGTGACGAATCAATTGAAAAGAAAGTTACTTTTAAATTATTTGACTTCTTTGCTGTATGTGAATATTTCGAAGATAAATTTAAATATGATGAAAAAATCGACCTTCCACGAATAGTCGAAACTATTGATGGTGACGGTGGTGACCCTACCATAATAGATAGAGTTATCAATAAAGGTTCTGACTCATTAATTACAATCGAAGAAGAACAAGTGCCAGAAATGGGTATGAAGATCGACAGAATGCTTTATAAAAACTTTGAAGATAAAGTAAAAGAAGATCCTAAAGTAAAAGAATATTTAGATAATCAAGACGTTGAATCATTAGAGTGGTATTTAAGAGAAAGTATTTTTGATAAACCAGTTGAATACTATAATGTGAAAAAACTTGAAAGATCTCTTGGATTAGATAGAAAATTAACCGTAAGGGAAATCGTTCTTAATTTATTGGGAATAGAACATGGATATAAAAATAAAACACAGAAATTAAAGGATGAATTCGAAAACTTTAAGTTATTAAATAAGGACGAGTTAGAAAAACATGCAGATAAAATAAGGGATATAGAGGGTGTATTTCAAGCTTATATTTTAAATGATGAGGTTAGAAACTGTGTAAGAAATAATAGTTTAGCCACATTATTTAATACTCCAATTAAGGATAACTTAAGAGCACTGGCGGGATTGTCAATTAGAAATAGAACTGTATTACAATACATTCAAGATTATATATCTGAAAATGATATTAACTGTGATAATTTTAAATAGAAGAGGTGAATATAATGTTAGACATTAAAACGAAAAAAGCAATTGATGACGCAAGAAATATATTGGTCGGTAGAATACCAATGCCTAATACTCAAGTTGAACAAATAACAATTGCCATGTTATATAAATTTATGGACGACATGGATCAAGAGGCTATTCAATTAGGCAGCAAGGCTACATTCTTTGGAGAAGACTTTGCTCAATATAGTTGGAGAACAATTATGAGTAAAACAATAGGAGCCCAAGAAAGGTTTAATAGATATATTGAAGCTTTAGAAAAATTTTATAGTAGACCAAAATTACCACAAACTTTTAAAGATATATTTAAAAATGCGACCGTTCCATATAGAGACGCGGATGTTTTAACAATGTTTTTAAGAACGATTGACGAAGGACTACATTATGGCGATTCTGAGCAACTTGGAGATGCATATGAGTATCTACTTATGATATTAGGATCTCAAGGCGATTTAGGGCAATTTAGGACTCCTAGGCATATAATTGATATGATGGTTGAAATTGTAGATCCACAAAAAGGTGATTTGATATTAGACCCAGCTTGTGGAACTGCGGGGTTCTTAATATCAGCGTATAAACACATATTAAAAAACAATATGGATGAAAAACCAGGAGACAAAATGAATTTTGATGAAAGAGTTAAGGTTCTAAAAAGTATCACTGGTTATGATATAGAACCCTCGATGGTAAGAATTGCTGAGATGAATATGTTTTTACACGGAGCAACAAATCCTGATATTCATGAATATGATACATTAACAATGGAAGATAAGTGGGAAGAAAAGTTTGATATAATTCTAGCTAATCCACCATTTATGACTCCAAAAGGTGGAGTTAAACCACATAAGAGGTTTGGAATAAAAGCAAATAGAGCTGAAGTTTTATTTGTAGACTTTATTGCTAGTCATCTTAAATCAGAAGGTAGGGCAGCAATAATAGTTCCAGAAGGTGTTTTATTCCAGTCGGGATTAGCCTATAAAGAATTAAGAAAAAATTTAATTGAAAATTCTTTAATTGCGATAATAAGCATGCCTAGTGGAGTATTTAATCCATATGCTGGTGTGAAAACAAGTATATTATTTTTAGATAAGAAAACTTCAAAAGAAAGGAAAGACGTATTATTTATAGATATGAAAAATGACGGTTACAGTCTCGGGACTCAAAGAAATCAAATAATGGGATCTGAAATACCTTCAATTATAAATGCGATTAAGCAATATAAAAATGGTGAAGAAAATAATTCAAAAATCGCTTTTTCTATTTTGAAAGAGGATCTATTAAAAGAAGATGCTAATTTATCTATAAATAAACATAAAACATTTGAATTTGAAAAAGAGGAATTCGAAGATCCAAAAGAAATTATAGAAAAATTAAAAAAAAGGAATCTTCAATATGCAATTATATTAAAGGATATTGAGGGTATATTATGAAACTTAAAGACTTGATTATTAATAAAAAAGAAAAAGCAATTAAAGGATTTACTCCATACATAGAAATTGGGGATATAGACTTAATTACTAAAAAATATCTTGTAAAGGATAAGCCTGCTGTAAATGGTGCAATTATTGTTAAAAAAGGAGATATTTTGATTTCAACTGTACGACCGTCAAGAGGGGCGATAACTATTGTTCAAGATGATATCGCTGCTGCTACCGGAGCATTTACACAGTTAAGATCAGATCCAAAAAAATGCTTAAGTAAATATTTATTTTACTCATTAAATAGAATAAAATTTTTTCAATACTTAGACGCTAAAGCTAATGGAGTAGCATATCCCACTTGTTCTACGAAGGATATTTTGAATTATGAAATAAATGTTCCACATTTAGAAGAACAAATTGTCATTATTAATAAACTCGATAAGCTTGCAGAAGCCATTGAAAGTAGAAAATTATCATTAATAAATTCAAACGAATTAATCGATAGCATGTTTTTCTATATTTTTGGAAATCCTCAAAATAATGAAAAGGGGTTTAATACTAAAAAAGGCAAATATTTGTTTGAATTGACCAGCGGGAAATTTTTAAATCAAAATGATAGAAAAACAAGTGGGTATCCGGTTTATGGGGGAAACGGAATTAATTCTTATGCGGATCAATATTTAATTAATTTTAGGACGATTATAATTGGGCGAGTGGGAGCTTATTGCGGAAATGTCAAAATTTCTCCTGAAAAGTCATGGATAACAGATAATGCTATATA
>CAYGGG010000019.1:0-15288 GCA_964349455.1 uncultured Muribaculaceae bacterium
GATAACAAAAAAAAAGAAATGAATAAGCTTTTGGTTAGCTTTACTATAAAATCACTTGTTTGGTATTTGGTAAGGGAAATTAGTTGTGAATATCATAAATTAGGCATTAAAGATATATTGAAATATATAGAAAAGATACATGAATATGGTAAAATAAATAAAACCGAAAAATTATATTATAATTTATTTTTATTTTCATATTATAAATATAAATATTTAAGGAATGGGGTTAAAAAATGAATAGTTTTAGAAGAATGTACATACATAATTTTTTGAATAAGTATATTAGGATTCCAATTTTAGGAGAAACAGGGACAATTAAATATCTATATAAAAAACGCATGGGTGAAAAATTAAATTTAGATAATCCAAAGAAATACAATGAAAAAATTCAAAGAAGAAAACTAGAAAAAAATAACCCTTTATATATTAAATGTGCTGATAAAATAGCTGTGAGAGAATATGTAAAAGAAAAAATAGGCGAAAAATATTTAATCCCTTTATATTTAACAACTGACAAGTTAAGCCTGAAAAATATTGAAGAATTACCGAACTCCTTTATATTAAAAACTAATAATGCTAGTGGAACGAATATTATTGTTTTTGATAAGGAAAAGGAAAATTTAAAAAAAATAATTAAATTAATGAACCGATATATCAAAATTAGGTATGGATATGTTGGATTAGAATTATTTTATAATAGAATAAAACCTAAAATTATTGCTGAAAAATTAATTTTAAATGAAAACGATGAAATACCCGAGGATTTTAAATTTCATTGTTTTAAAAAGAATGGTGAATTTAAAATTATTATTACTCATATGTATGATCGATCAACAACTCCGAAAAAAAATGGTTATGATGAGAATTGGAATTTCCTACCTTATGAAATGGGATTTCCAACCGGGAATAAACCGCTTGAAAGACCTAAGGAAATTGGAGAGATGTTAGATATTGTGAAAAAATTAGCTGAGGATTTTGAATATATACGAGTTGATTTATATTTGGTGAAAAATAAAATATACTTTGGTGAACTAACAATAACTCCGGGTAGTGGTTATAGTAAATTTAGGCCACCAGAATATGATGAAGTATGGGGTAGTTATTGGAACCAATTAAATTAAAAGGAGAATTTATGAAAAAAATAATGTTTATAGCAAGTGTTGGAGGTCATCTGACTCAATTATTAGAATTATCAGAATTATTTAAACAATATGATTCTGTTTTAATAACGGAAAAAATTGATATTACAAAAGATTTGAAAAAAAAATATAAAACAGAATATTTGATATATGGGTCAAGAAAATTTATTATTTCGTATATATTTATATTTTTTTATAATGTAATAAAATCTCTCTTTCTTTTTATCAAACACAACCCTCAAATAATAATAACAACTGGGGCACATACTGCTGTACCATTATGTTATATTGGTTGGTTATTTAGAAGAAAAGTAATTTATATTGAATCATTTGCAAAAAGTAATAAACCTAATTTTTCAGGTAAAATAATTTATCCAATTGCAAGTGTGGTTGTTGTCCAATGGAAAAGTATGTTAAAACATTATCCAAAGGCTCAATATTGGGGGTGGATTTATTGAAAATTTTTGTTATGTTAGGAACTCAGAGGCATTCATTTAGAAGATTATTATTGTATATTGAAAAAACGAAAGTAGATGCCGAAATAACTGTTCAAGCTGGATTTACAAAATATAAAAGTAAAAAAATGTGTATATTTGACTTTGTAAATGCTGAAGAATTAAATAAATATATAAAAGAAGCGGATATTATTATTACGCATGGTGGAACTGGTTCAATTATAACTTCCTTAAAAATGAAGAAGAAAGTTATAGCATGTGCTCGTTTAAAAAAATATCACGAACATATTGACAATCATCAAACGGAACTTGTTTCTTTGTTCGCCGAAGAGGGATATGTTTTAGAGTTAAATGAGAATAGTAATCTAGATTTTATAATTGAAAGAATAAAAACCTTTACGCCAAAAGTGTATATTAGTAATACAAACAATTTTATCAAACAGTTGATAGTGAATATTGAAAATTAAAGAGAAGAGGTTAATATGAAAATAGCAGTAGCAGGTTTAGGTTATGTTGGGATATCAAATGCAATTGTTTTAGCACAAAAAAATCTAGTAATTGGATATGACATTGATGAAAAAAAAGTAAAAATGTTGAACGATAAAATAGCCCCGATTGATGATGAAGAAATGAAAAAATATTTAAAAACTAAATCTTTAAATTTAGAAGCAACAACAGATTATAAAAAGGCATTTCAAGATGCAAACTATATAATAATTTCAACTCCAACAAATTATGATTCAGATCAAAATTTTTTTGATACATCATTAGTTGAAGATGTAATACAAAAGGTCTTAAAAATAAACAAAAAATCAATTATGATAATTAAATCAACTGTTCCAGTTGGATTTGTAAAAAATATGGAAAAAAAATATAAAACTAATAATATTATCTTCTCGCCAGAATTCTTAAGAGAAGGTAGTGCTTTGTTCGATAATCTTCACCCCTCAAGAATAATTATTGGTGAAAAGTCAAAAAGAGGTGAAACCTTTGCAACATTATTGAAGGAAGGGGCGGTAAAAAAAGATATTTCTATTTTATTTTTAGATTCAACTGAAGCTGAAGCTGTTAAACTATTTGCAAATACATATTTAGCAATGCGAGTTGCTTTCTTTAATGAATTAGATTCTTATGCTGAAATGAGGGGTCTTGATAGTTTTCAAATAATAAAAGGGGTTTCGCTTGATCCAAGAATAGGTGATTATTATAACAATCCCTCCTTTGGATATGGTGGATATTGTCTGCCTAAGGATACAAAACAATTACTTGCTAACTATCGTGATGTTCCTCAGAACATAATGAGTGCCATTGTTGATGCTAATCGGACAAGAAAGGATCATATAGCTCAAATGATACTAAATAAGAACCCAAGGACAGTTGGAATTTATCGTTTAACAATGAAAACGAATTCAGACAATTTCCGGCAATCGGCAATTCAAGGCATTATGAAAAGAATTAAAGCAAAGGGAATCAAAATAATAATTTATGAGCCCACTCTTAAAGAAAAAGAGTTTTATAATTCTAAGGTGATAAATAAACTAGAAAAATTTAAAAAACAATCAGATGTTATCATAGCAAATCGGATGGAAAAAGAAATAGAGTCGGTAAAAGAAAAAATATATACTAGGGACATATTTAATAATAATTGAAAATTTTTATAGGAGGTTTAATAAATGCAAGGTGTTTTATCTGAAACTTTAAAAATAATAATATTTGCTTTTTTAGCGGTCATTGTTGCAGTACCATATATAAAAAAAGTTGCTATTAAAATTGGTGCTGTTGATGAACCGAACAAAAGAAAAGTTCACAAAAAAACAACCCCTAGACTAGGAGGATTAGCAATATACTTATCTTTTTTGCTATCATACCTAGTTTTCAGCGAGCCCAACACAATTATGAATGCAATCTTAATCGCTACTTTTTTAATTATATTAGTTGGTATTGTGGATGATATTAAACCATTAGCCGTTAATATTAAATTTCTAGTTCAAATAATTGCTGCCTTAGTATTAGTATTATATGGTGAATTATTAATTGAATTTATTGAGATTTTTGGAAACTATATTGAATTTGGTTGGTGGGCTTATCCAATAACAATATTTTTTATTTTATTGTGTATTAATTGTTTAAACTTTATCGATGGTTTAGATGGTTTAGCAGCTGGTGTATCATCAATATATTTTATTACAATCATGATAATTTCAATTATCATGGCAAATTATAATATTAGTTTTTTGATAACAACAATTATGCTAGGTGCAACATTAGGTTTTTTAGTATACAATTTTAATCCAGCTTCCATTTTTATGGGAGATACCGGTTCAACTTTTTTAGGACTAATCATTGCTTCAATAACATTATTAGGTTTTAAAACGGTAACTTTAACTTCTTTATTTATTCCAATTACACTTCTATTAATTCCAATTTTGGACACATTTTTAGCAGTTGGAAGACGAAAAATAAAAGGCCAAAAAATTACAGCCCCAGATAAGTATCATATTCATCATCAATTACTAAATAAAAATATCTCACACCGAAATGTGGTATTGATTATTTATTTAATAAACGGTCTGTTTTCTTTATCAATTATTTTATTTATGTTAGAATATATAATCTATAGTTATATTTTATATTTAATTTTATTGTTTGTTATTTCATTATTTATCGTAAAAACAGAAGTTTTATTTAAAAAAGGAGTAGAAAAATGAAATGTATTTTATTAGCAGCTGGTTATGCGACAAGATTGTCACCATTAACTGATAATTTTCCCAAACCATTATTAGAAATTGAAGAAGGAAAATCAATTATCGATTATATTGTTGATGAAGTAAATACTTTAAAGGAAGTTGATCAAATACTAATTGTAACGAATAATCGTTATTACAAGCATTTTGTTGATTACGAAGAAACCCGAAATAACTTAAAACAGATTATTGTTGTAAATGATCATACAAATTCGAATGATGATCGCTTAGGAGCAATTGGTGATATTAACTTTGTTATAAAAGAACTAAAATTAAATGACGATTTATTAATAATTGCCGGTGATAGTTTATTTAAATTTAAATTAAGTAAATTTGTTGAATTTTATCATCAAGTAAATGGACCAGTAATTGTTTGTAAAATAAATAATGATTATGAAGCTTTAAAAAGCTTTGCCGTTGTTTCTTTAGATGAAAATAAAAAAATCACAAACTTAATAGAAAAACCAGAAGAACCACCTTCAAATCTTGCCGGATATGCGGTTTATTTATATCCAAAAGAAGTTATTCCAATGATTCAAACATATCTAGATGAAGGCCATAAACCAGATGCACCAAGTTATTTAACTGAATATATATATCAAAGAATTCCATCATATGGATTTGTTTTTGAAGAAGATTTTTATGATGTTGGTAGTCATGAATCATTAGCTTTAGTCAGAAAAAAATATCAACAATAAAATGTCAGGGGGGCGAAATGAAAAAACAAGATATAATTGCATGGACTTTAGTCGCATTAAATACATCGGCTTTGTTTTATGCATCATCACAATCAGTTGAAAAATCAAGACAATCAAGCGATAAAGTAACCCAATTGATTGTTCGAACGGTAGAAGAAGTCTATCCGGAAATAAGAGAAGAAATTAATTATCGTGATTTACATCGTAATGTCCGAAAAAGTTCACATTATGTGTTATATATGATGCTTGGTTATTTAATGGCGAATGCTTTTAGAAAAAGAGGAGAAGAAAAATTAGCATATTCATTATTAATTTGTATGTTAATTTCGATTATCGATGAAACATATCAATTACAAATTGTTGGACGAGGTGGCGAATTAAATGATGTTGTAATTGATACAATTGGATCAGCAACTGGAATCGGATTAAATAAGGTTGTTTGTAATGTAAAACAAAAACTTCCCAACAATCAATTGACAATTAAACAAAAAATGCTATAATGTAATTGAAATGGCGCATTATTCTAGTCATTTAATATTATGAAGGTGGGCCTAAAAATCCATCAAACAGCACGCTATGAAGCTTTTATTGCTTGCTTCTTACGCCCAGTAGGGGGTGGGTTTTAAAAGAAAGAATTTATGGGCGTTCGTAATGGCATACGGGCCCGTTCCATTAATTCGTTGAGACCTAGTTCCGTATACAAGATCTTGGCAATTAGGTTTAGATTAAAGAGTCTACTCTTTAATGTTGCTGGCCTTGCGTGAATAGTGGGGATAGTTGTTTAAATCATCTTTTAAAGGCCTTTAAAAGTTGGCTATTGCGATTTGAAACATTATTTGCAACAAAGGATTAATAATATCATAAATGTCGAGGAAATCTCCTAGAGTGTTTGGTAAAATGGAGTTACAGTGTGTACTAAGTGGTAATCAAGTTATGTAATTGGTAACAATGCATTGGTTTTTTTAAAGGGGAACCGCTCTCATGGTAACGTGAAGTAAAAACTAGGGAAATCCTACTTGACCTAAGGCGCAAAGTTAACCGTTTTGTCGCCATTTCATTTAATAAAGGAGTAACATGAAAAAAATAAAACATGATTGGATTTTAAAAGCAACTTTAATTAGCTTTTTAATTTCACTTTTTTTTACTAGTTTGTCAGAAATAGTGTTATCACAGTTAAATTTAGTAATTGCTTTTTTTCTTTTACTGTCAATTATACTTATTGGAATTATGGCAGATATTATTGGTGTGGCTGTTACTGCGGCTAATAAAAGAGCATTTAATTCTATGGCTGCCAAAAAAATATCAGGAAGTCGAATTGCAATTGACTTAATTAGTAACGCCCCAAAAGTAAATTCAATTTTTAACGATATTATTGGTGATGTATGTAATATAATTTCAGGAACAATTGGCATTATAATTGCTTTAACAATTTATAATAAATATGGTTTTAATTTATTTGCCGCAACTCTTTTAGTAACATCACTTATTGCTTCAATTACAATTGGTGGGAAAGCTTTAGGTAAGGAAATAGCAATTAAGAATAATATTAAAATATTATTGCATTTTTCAAAAATTTTAATAGTTTTTAAAAAAGAAAAATTATGATATAATTAAAAAAAGGAGGTTAGAAAATGGATATAAAAGGAACAAAAACAGAAAAAAACTTACAAGAAGCATTTGCCGGCGAATCACAGGCAAGAGTAAAATACAATTATTACTCAAAACAGGCCAAAAAAGAAGGGTATGAGCAAATTGCCGCTATTTTTGATGAAACATCAGATAACGAAAAAGAACATGCAAAACTATGGTTTAAATTGCTACATGGTGGTTCAGTACCAGTAACAACTGAAAATTTAAAAGATGCTGCAGATGGTGAAAACTTTGAATGGTCAGAAATGTACTTTCAATTTGCTAAAGAAGCAAGAGAAGAAGGTTTTGATGATATTGCATTAAAATTTGAAGGGGTTGCGCTAGTTGAAAAAGCACATGAAGAAAGATATCTTGCTTTGTTAGACAATGTAAAAAATAACACTGTTTTTTATAAAAACAATGAAATAACTTGGAAATGTCGTAATTGTGGTCATATTTATACTGGAAAAGAAGCAATTAGACTTTGTCCAGTTTGTGATCATCCACAAGCTCACTTTGAAGAAAGAGCAGTAAACTATTAAAAAAGATTGAAAAAACAAAATAAATTTGTTATAATTGTTTTTTCTGGCGAAGTAGCTCAGGTGGTTAGAGCACACGGCTCATATCCGTGAGGTCGGGGGTTCAAATCCCTCTTTCGCTACCAAAATGTAAAAAAATGAATTATCATTTTTTTTTTATTAAAAAGTGATATAATAATCTTGGGAGTAACCATACTTCAAATTAAGGAGGAAAAAAAATGATTGAATTTTTAAAAAAAGGAGTACCGGTTTTAATTATCTTAACGACAGTTAGTTTAATTTATTTAACCTATCAAATGATAAATCGCGAAATAATTGAAATCAAAAATGAACCAGATCAAGTTAGGACATATGCAGACATATATGATGTTATTAAAAAAACAACAAACCGCGAAGGGAATTTTTGGCGAAGTTTAGATATGGCGATGGATGAGAGGGCGACTGAAAAAAGCGCACCTGATTTCTCTGACACTAATATTCAAGTTGCTGGTGTCCAAGAAGCCGATATTATAAAAACAGACGGAAATTATATATATGCATTAACATTTCAGTATTTATATATTATAAAAGCAGAAAATGGCCAATTAGAAGAGGTCGCCAAATTAGAAATCGGTAATGGCGCAACCGGAGAAACATTCTTTGAAATATATCTTCACGAAAACAAATTAATTGCACTAAAAAATATTTATGCAAGCGTTTGGCGTGATGATAATAAAATGGAAGATTATTATCAAGGATTCAACAATAGTAAAATAGGGGTTGTTGTTTTTGACATTACTGATAAAGCAAATCCTAAAAAAGAAAGTGAACTTTCGCAAAGTGGCTATTATCTCTCATCAAGAATGATTGGTAGTAAACTATATTTAATATCAAATTATCATGTTTATGATGATATTATTGAAAAAGAAGATGAAACTACCTTTGTGCCAATGGTTTCAAATGGTGAAGAAAAACCAATCCCGATTAGAGATATATATATTATGCCAAATCCAATTTCAGCATCATATTTAACAATTTCAGGACTTGATGTGACAAATTCTAAAAATTTCGTATCGGTTAAATCAGTGTTAGGATCAGGGTCAAATATATATGCAAGTCTAGAAAACTTATATGTTGCAACTTATGATAGCCAAACAGTGAACAAGGTTACTAAAAGTAAAACCAATATTATTAAGTTTTCATTAAAAGATGGAATAATAGCTTTAACAGCTTCAGAATCAGTTGATGGTTATATTTTAAATCAATTTTCAATGGATGAATTTGATCAATATTTCCGAATTGTTACAACTACTGATGAGTATTCTTTTGGTGAAAAAGATGACGTCGTGTCATCAATTGATACAAATAATTCAAAAAATAATTTGTATGTTTTAGATAGTAATTTAAAAGTGGTTGGTCAGATTATTGATTTAGCAAAAGATGAACGAGTTTACTCAGTTCGCTTTGATGGTAATATTGGATACTTTGTTACCTTTAGACAAGTAGATCCTTTATTTACGGTTGATTTATCAAATCCACAAAAACCAGTTATTTTATCAGAATTAAAAATTCCCGGATTTTCAGAATATTTACATGTCTATAATGAAAATTATTTATTTGGTTTGGGAAAAGAAGCTGATGATGAGGGGCGTATTTTGGGAATGAAAATTTCGATGTTTAATATTAGTGATAAAACTAATGTGACCGAACAATACAAAAAGAGAGTAGGTAATGAATTTACTTGGTCGGAAGCATCATATAACCATAAAGCAATCTTAATCTCACCGGCAAGAGATTTAATTGCATTTCCAGCAGGAAATGATTATATGGTTTATACTTTTAACGAAGATGGCTTTAAACAATTAGCTAAATTAACTTTTAACGAAGATGAATACTTCTACCAGTCATTAAGAGGATTTTATATTGATAATCATCTATACGTTCTTGGTTATAATAATATTGCATCATACGATTTAGAAACGTTTGCAAAAACTGCAAGTTTAACTTTAGACGAAACAAAACCAGATATAATCAGACCATATTAAAAAAAATCTAGATTAATTTCTAGATTTTTTCAATACCAATGATTTAGGTTGACTACTATTTAAAATATTTTTAATTTTATAAGCAGTATCTAAACGAACATTTTTAAATAAATGATCAAGATTAGGGTGATGTTCAATTTTTTTTATAATCAAATAATCAAAAAAATCTTGTGTTGCTTTAACATTTTTAACACCCCAATTAAAATCATTTTTTTCTAACATTTTTTCAGTTAAAATTTCAATAATATTATCTTTCGATTCAACTAATTGAGCAATTGGATAATCTTTCAAAAAATAATATTCCATTAATGAAAAATCAGTTAATAGTTTTGATCTACAATTAGCAAAATCAATCAATTCTAATTTTTCAAACACCATATTATATCTTTCGTCTAAACGATTATTTTCATATTTATTGATAATAGATTTTAAATAGTTAACATTATTTTGATACAAACGAAAAAGTGGATTATTAATATTATTCAAAAAGATATTATTAGCATTAATATTGGCATCAATTTCAGATTCAAAATAATTGCAATATTGCTGATGAAAATCTGGAAAATATTGGGAAACTAAAATATTGTTTAATAATTGATAATTATTCTTATTAAATATGCCTTTGCCAATTGAATTTTCAATTTGCATAAATTGATGAGCATGCCAAAATTCATGAAGCGTTGCTTGAACATATTTAAATGTTGTTTCATATTTAGATTTTTTTCTTAAAAAATTTAGATAATAATAATGAAGACCATTAATTTTTATTTCTTTTTCCTTATTATTTTTATAAGCACAATAAGCAGGTAAGTTTAAATTACTACTTTTGTTTAAATAAAATATATTGTAAGGAACATTAATTTCATAATAATTACCAGCTTGATTTAAAATATAATTAATCATAATATTTAAATCATTAGGATACAATGTATTTTCATTAACAATTTTATTCTCTATTTTAATAATATCTTTATAATTTTTAAAAAAATTAATATTATTAATAATATCACCCCCTAAACGACATTTATTATAACATAATAAAAAATAAAATCTACCATTAATCTTTTAAAAATGATATAATGATAGAGATATTGAGGTGAAAAATGAAAGTAACGTATACGTTTTTATCAGGAATTATAATTGGGATGGCTAATGTAATACCAGGAGTGAGTGGTGCAACATTAGCAATTAGTTTAGGTGTTTATGAAAATTTATTAGAAGCAATTACTAATTTTCATAAAAATATTAAAAAAAATCTTCTGTTTTTATTAGTTTTAGGACTGGGAGCATTAACTGGTATTTTTTTCTTAGCAAAAGGAATTGTTTTTTCATTTGAAAAATATCAATTATTTACTGTTTGTTTTTTTATTGGTTTAATCTTAGGTGGAATACCCTTTATTTTTCAAAAAACAAATAAAAAATTTAACTTTACTAATCTTTTCATTTTTATAGTATCATTTGCAATAATATTTATCATTGGTTTAATTAATGTTGAAAATGAAACAATTAGTCAGGATTTGACTATAGTCGAATATTTGAAAATAACGATTGCTGGTTTTATTGGAAGTGGCTCAATGATTATCCCAGGAATCAGTGGTGCTTTTATTTTAGTTGTAATGGGCTATTATAATTTTATTATTGAAAAAATTAATGATATAACAAATCCAGCGTTATTCAAAGAAAGTATTATTGTATTATTATTTTTTGGAATAGGGGTTTTACTAGGGATTTATTTAATTGCAAAAATAATTAAATATTTAATAACAAAATATCAAAACATTACCTATGTTATAATTTTAGGAATTATTTTTGCTTCAATAATCGTATTGTTAATTCCATTACTGAAACTCAACATTGTTTTTGGTCAAGCAATAATTGCCTTGTTATTAATTGATGCTGGATTCTTTATTTCATACTATATTGGAGTGAATAAATGATTGGGATAATTATTTTAAGCATTATACAAGGGATTACCGAATTTCTCCCCATTTCTTCCTCAGCTCATTTAATCATCGCTCGTGAAGTATTTAACATTGGATCATCAATTACTAGTGAAATGGCCTTATCTTTTGATTTAGCAGTTCATCTAGGAACTTTAATTGCAATTATTGTCTATTTCTTTAGTGAATTGTTTTTAATTTTAAGAAAAGGAATTTCGACTGGTTTAAAAGAAAAAGAAGGCAAAATATTTTGGTTTATTATAATAGCAACAATACCAGGGGCATTAGCTGGATTTATATTTGAAGATATAATTGAAAATATGATTAGAGGAAATTTATACTTAATTGCCGCTACATTAGCTTTAATGGGTTTCATTATATATTATGTAGATAAAATAAGCGAAAAATCAAAAACAATTTTTCAATTAAATTTTAAAAATATTGTTTTTATTGGATTGATGCAAGCATTTGCTCTAATTCCCGGTTTTTCAAGGTCTGGGACAACGATAGCCGCTGGTCGCTTAATGAAGTTAAATCGTGAAGATAGTGCTAAATTCGCCTTCTATTTAGCGATTCCGATAACACTAGGAGCTATTATGTATAAAGGTAAATCAACTTTTATATTAGTTAATGAATATTATCTTATTTTTATTGTTGGCGTTGTGGTTTCATTTTTAACCGGACTAATTGTCATTAACTTTTTATTAAATTATTTAAAGAGAAATGATTTAAAAATATTTATGTGGTATCGTTTATTATTAGCAATCATTATTATTTTATTAACAATTTAAAAAGACCATTGGTCTTTTTAAATTAATCTAATTTCTTCATCAGTGTAATAAGGCTTTTCATGATCAATTTTATCCCAAAATAAAATACCTTCAAGATGATCAATTTCATGTTGAAAAGCAATAGCTACTTCATCACGAATACGATGGGTTATTTTTTTGCCATTTTGATTGAACCCTTCAACGGTGATGCGAGCATATCTTAAAACATGACCTTCAACTTCGCGACTAACACTTAAACAGCCCTCACCCTCAAAAGCGGCAATTTGTTCAAGTGAATGACTAACAATTTTTGGATTTACAATCACATATTCAACAAATTCATTTTCAATAAATTCATGAACGACAACAATGATTCTTTTTAAAATACCAACTTGCGGAAAAGCAAGACCCATTCCTGGCCGTAAACTATATTTTAAACATTGTTCTTCAATTTGACTATATTTTAAATGCTTAATAATATCTTTGATTATTTTTTTTTCTTCTTTACTAATTGGGAATTTAACCGGAAATGCTGTTTTTCGTAAGATTGGATTAGATTCGTCAAGAATCTGTAAAGCTTTAAACATAATATCACCCTTTAATAGTATTTTATCACAAATTAGTTTGAAAAAGAATAGGGGTGTGATATTATAAAAAAGAGGTGGTTTGATGAAAAAAAATAAATCTAATCGATTAATCAATATCATAAAATCACTAGACAGACCTTTATTGTTTGCTTTTTTGTTTATGCTTATTTTTGGGATGCTGAATATTGTAACTGCTTCAAGTAGAGAAGCAGCTACTTGGCAATATGGAATATATCATTATTTTGGTCAGCATTTAAAAATGATATCTTTAGGATTAGTTGCTTTCTTTATCGCTTTAAAAATGCCAACTAGCAAGTATAATCGTCTTGCAACCATTGGTTGGATTATTATTCTTGGTTTAATTATATATACAATTTTCTATGGTGAAAGTCATCGTGGCTCAAATCGCTGGATTAATATTGAGGGTTTTCGCTTCCAGCCAGGTGAATTTGCTAAGCCTTTGGTGATTGTTATCACGGCTGTTTTATTTGAAAGATATCAAAAATTAATGATTAAAAGGCCGAAAGAAGCTGAAAGTTTAATGCGGTTGATTTTTGTTTTTGGACTAGGATTAGCCGTCGCCGTCTTTTTTCAAAAGGATTTAGGAAATGCCTTTATCATTGGTACTATCTTTTTATCGCTTTTTATTTTAGGTCCACTTTCAGCTAAGGGTAAGATGCTGTATTTAGGCTTAGTTGGTTTAGTTTTATTAATAATAAGTACCATTCTATTTTGGGGTGGTGGCGGTATTTTAGAGCAATATCAGATTAATCGCTTTGATTTTTTAGATCCTTGTTCAAAATATGAACGAAGAGGATATCAAATTTGTAATGGGTACATTGCAATTAATGAGGGTGGTTTGTTTGGTGTTGGGATTGGTAATAGTCGACAAAAATATTCATATATTGATGAACCTCATACTGATATGGTTTTCTCGATTATCGTTGAAGAATATGGTGTAATTATTGCTGGGGGATTATTGCTTGTCTATACAGCAATTATGATTAGATTCTTGGCAATAGCTAAAAATGCTAAAAAAACTCGGTTAAGGTATATTGCTTTTGGCATTTTTGTATATACTTTTTTGCAAATTTTAATAAATTTAGGTGGTTTATTTGGTTTAATTCCATTTACCGGTGTGATTCTGCCATTTCTAAGTTATGGTGGATCATTTACGATTGCTTATTTAGCAACTTTTGGAATTGCCTTTCGGCTTTGCTATGAAAATAGACAAGAAAAAATAAAACTAAAAAAGGCTTAAAGGAAAAAAAGAAAAAACAAGATATATATTCGTAGGAGGTGTTAAATGTCTTACGAATTTTTTATTATAAATATAAAAAAATATTATAAAATAATTATTATTGTTTTAATTGCTTTTTTCATTTTAATGACCAGCTTGAAGGGCAAAGTGTATGAAGAGGAGGTAGATGAAATAATTCTACCCACTTATCAAAAAAAAGAAGAAGTGATTGAAGATGAATGTATAATTGAACGGTATTTTGTCGATATAAAAGGAGCTGTTTATTTTCCTGGCGTTTATCAAGTAAATGAGCATGAACGGGTGATTGATGTTATTCAATTAGCCGGTGGTTTAACTAAAGAAGCAGATACTATGTCAGTTAATTTAAGTTTAAAAATTCGTGATCAAATGGTTATTGTCATTCCCAAAGAAAGTGATGAAAAAATTGAATATAATTTTGACTTTGAAGAAGAAGTGATCGAAGATAATTTAATTAGCATTAAAAATGCGAGTGTTCAAGAATTAATGACGCTACCAGGAATCGGCGAGTCAAAAGCAAATGAAATAATAAGATACCGCGAAGAAAATGGATTTGAAAAGATTGAGGACTTATTAGAGGTAAGTGGAATTGGTCAAGCAACATTTGATAAAATTAAAGATTTGGTTAAACTTTAGTTTTATCTTTTTTTTTCTTATATATTTTATTTTTATAATATCTAATAATCATTACAAAACTAAATATAATTTTTATACAACTGAGGTAAATGGTCAAATCATTGATATTAAAGAAAAGGAAAATTATCATCAATTAATCATCAAAACCCCTGAGAAACTGATTTTAAGAGACTTTAATCAAAAAGACGGCTTCCAATTAGGAGATTATGTTAAATGCCAAGGAGTGATCACTAAACCTAGTTCAGCATTTGTTTTTAATTTGTTTGATTATCAAAAATATTTACTAAGCAAAAAAATTTACTGGATTTTTGAATGTGAAGAAATAGATTTAATTAAAAAAAATGATAATATATTTTTTTCGCTAAAACAAAAAATAATTAATCGAATCAACCAATTAACATATTCAAAAGAGTATGTTAGTAATTTTATTTTAAGCAAAAGCAATATTGAAAAAGAATCGCTAGAGTCATATAAAATTAACGGGACTTTTCATCTTTTAGCAATTTCGGGCGCTCATATTGCCTTTTTAGTTTTAATTTTAAAAAAAATAAATATAAATGACAAAATAATTATCTTAATCTTATTTTGTTATTTATTTATTTCTTCATTTGCAACTTCGTTATTAAGAGCCGTAATTTTTTTTGCACTTCTTTATATTAATAAAAAGTATCAATTAAAACAAACTTCTCAAAAAATATTAATTTATTTATTCATATTGTTTCTATTTTTAAACCCATATTATATATATGATATTGGTTTTCTATTTAGTTTTATAATTAGCTTTTTCTTAGTAACATTTAGTTATTTGCTAAATAAAAAAAATTATCTATACCAATTATTAATGG
>CAYGGG010000020.1:0-14800 GCA_964349455.1 uncultured Muribaculaceae bacterium
TCTTACAAGAGAATTTAAGAAAAGTAAATAATGAACAAACATTAACCGAAACAAGAATTAATGAAATAAAATCAAATATTGCTAGAATTAATCGTGAAATAATTGAAATTGATAAAACAGTTGAAAAATTAACTTTAGAAATCGAAAATTTAAACAAAGAAATTGAAGAGCGCGATTTAGAGATGAAAAGAATTATTCATCATCATCAATTAACTAATGGTAATAATGCTTATATGGAATATGTTGTTGGCGCTTCAACGATTACTGATTTTATTTTTCGATTAGCAATTGTTGAACAAATGACTGAACACAACAAAAATATGATTACGGAAATGAATCAGATGATTGAAGACGCAAGATTAAAAGGAATTGAACTCGAAAAACAAAAAATTGATGCAAATAATAAAAGACAAAGTTTATATGGTGAGCAATTAAAACTTGGGCGAAAAGTTGAAGAACTTGGGGAACATGAAATGTCTTTGGAAAAAGAAATTGCTGACGCCATTAAAACAATTGATAATTACAAAAAATTCTTTAATTGTCAACCACATCAAAAACTAAAGGATTGTGCTAAATTTCCAATTGATTCAAGTTTTATCAGACCACTTGAAAAAGGAATTGTCACCAGTGAATTTGGTTGGCGAATCCATCCAATTACAAAACAAAATCGTTTTCATTCAGGAATTGATATTGCCGGGAATGCAGTTGGCACAAATGTTTATCCAATTGCTGCCGGAAGAGTTGTTTTTATCGGTTATTATTTATGTGGTGGTAATTATGTGACTGTTCAACATAGCGTTAATGGAAAATATTATGCTTCAAGGTATTTGCACTTAAGTAGGGTTCATGTTAAAGTTGGACAAGAAGTTACTAGAACAACGCCAGTTGGTGGTATCGGTGGTGCTGATTTTTCAAAAGATATTTGCTCGACCGGGGCCCATTTACATATGGATGTTGCAAGAGGGATTTATGGCCAAGATTTTATTAGTTTTTCAAATAGTGGGCCAGTTGTTAATCCAAGAACAGCTGTTAACTTGCCACCGATTAGAACCTGGTTTTATAGTAGATTTTAGGAGGTTGAAATGAAATCGAAAAAAGAAATGGAAACAAATTTAAATGATGTATTAACAATTGGAAAGAAAGTATTAAAACTTACGTATGTCCTTTTATTCATAATTATCTTCTATACTTTAATTGTAGTTTTTAAAGAAACAGGAATTATAAAAGTTCTCTTTAGAGTATTGGCTATTTTAGCACCTCTTTTTATTGGAGTTACAATTGCCTGGATTTTCGATCCAGCAGTAAAGTATTTTATTAAAAAAGGAACCACTAGAGTAACTGGTGCAATACTAGTTTATTTAATATTTACAGGTGTTTTGGTTGGATTTTTTAGCATTTTAATTCCTGCTTTTTCAGAACAATTTGCCGAACTTTCAAAAACAATTCCATCAATTATTAGTAGTTTTGAATTATGGGTTGATAATTTCTTTGAAAAGTTTAGCAACATTGAAGGATTTGATCATTTAGCTTTAAAAGCAGATGTAATTGCTGGAATTGAATCGTGGGGACGTGAATTACCAAAAACATTACCAATGTTGACTTTCAATTTTATGAAAGCATTAGTTAGTGGGATTGGTGTCTTTGGAATAAGTCTAATTATTGGCTTTTATGTATTAATTAGTTACGAGAATGCAACTGATATTATTCATGTTTTAACGCCAAAAAAGTATTGTAAAGATGTTGAAGAATTCACGCGAGAGTTAAATGTTTCGTTAAGAGGATATGTTAAGGGAACTGCTTTACTTTCATTATTTATTTTTATATCAACTTATATTGCCTTTACAATTTTAGGCTTAAAAGGGGCGTTAATTTTCGCCATGCTATGTGGTTTAACTAATGTTATCCCATACATCGGGCCTTGGATTGGTGGTTCAATTGCCGCAATTGTTGGACTTTCACAAAGTTTAACATTAGGGCTGCTAATCTTAGTTGTAATCTTTATAACACAATCAATTGAATCAGCTATTACGTACCCTTTATTAATGGGGCGTACAACAAAAATTCATCCAGTTACAATCTTATTAGGAATATTAGTGTTTGGTCATTTCTTTGGAATTATTGGAATGATTTTGGCCACACCAATTATTGCTTTCTTTAAAGTAGTGTTTCATTTTTTAAATCGAAAAGTAAATTTGATGGGGTTTATCCGTTAAATTAATAAAAAAAGAACACTAAAGAAAACATTAAACAAATTAAATTTTTTTAAAATTAATTTGTTTTTTTGTTCTTTTATTGCTATAATCATAATGAGGAGATGTAATTATGGAAAAAACAAAAGTTTTTGAAAATGGCGAAATACAAGACAAATTAATTGAAAAAACTTTGTTAGAAATACTCGACATTTTAGAAGAAAGAGGATATGATCCTTACAAACAAATAGTTGGCTATTTAATGAGTGAAGATCCGGGCTATATTACTAATCATAAAGAAGCAAGAACGAGAATCCTTGCCTTTGACCGTAGTCAAATTCTTGATTTTTTAATCCGTAATTTAAATAAAAAATGCGATTAATTGGAATTGATTTAGGTGAAAAAAGAACTGGCTTAGCCATTTCTGATCAAACAGCATTAATTGCATGTCCATTAAAAACAATTAAAACTGAGAGTTTAATTGAAGAATTAAAAGAAATAGTTGAAAGAGAAAAAATTATGGATATTGTAATAGGGATGCCCAAAAACATGAATAATACAGTTGGTGAAAGTGGGAAAAAGGTTCTACAACTAAAAGAAAAATTAAAAGAAGAATTAAAAATAAATATTCATTTAGAAGATGAACGGCGAACAACAATCGTTGCCGGAGAATATATGATCGAAACGAATGTAAAAAAACGCAAAAAAAAAGAACGAGTTGATAAAATAGCTGCTGCTTTAATTTTGCAAAATTATTTAGATAGGAGGAATAATAATGGAAAAAATGACATTCAAAGCAATTAACGATCAAGGGGTGGAAACAGATTATGAGGGACTGTTTTCGTTTGAATCAGACGAAACTGGCAAGCACTATTTGGTTTATACCGATCATACTAAAGATGAAGAAGGAAACGTAAAAGTGTATGCGGCAATTTATGATTCTGAACAAAAAGAGGGTGTTTTACAACCGATTGAGTCAGATGAAGAGTTGGCAATCGTGCAGTCCATTTTAGAGGAATATCAACGTGATGAATCTAAGAAAGGAGATGAGCAATAAGCTCATTTTGAATTATGAAACAATTTATAATAGTAATTATTTTATTAGGAGGAATTTTATTTTATGCTTGGCGTTTAACTACTCCTCCACAATCAAAAAGTGAAATGGTTGAAGTCGTTATTGAAAAAGGTGACAACTATTTTGTGATTGCCGACAAATTATTAGACAATGGTTTAATTAGATCGGAATCAGCTTTTAAAGCATACCTAAAACTTAACCCACCAAAAACGCTCCAGGCCTGCACTTATCAACTTGATAAGAGTTGGACAATCAAACAGATTATCGACGAATTAGAAAAAACTTGTACTACTAATAATGATGTTGTTTATGTAACAATTCCAGAAGGAAAACATTTAAAACAAGTTGCCGAAATAGTTGCAAAAACAATTAATTATACAGCTGACGAAATAATGGAAGTGTGGACTTCTGAAGAATTCGTTGATGAAGTAATTGAAAAATATGATTTTGTCACTGAAGGTGTTAAAAAAGAAAATGTTCGATATAGTTTAGAAGGATATTTATTCCCGGCTAAATATGAATTATTGAATAAAGATGTTGACCCAAAATATGTTGCTTTTCGAATGCTAGATCAAATGGATAAAATTTATCAAAAATATCAAGCTGATTTTGAATCATCAAAATACAGTTTTCATCAATTGTTGACAATGGCTAGTATTGTTGAGTATGAGGCGATTTTAGATGATGATCGGCCAATAATAGCGGGCGTGTTTTACAATCGCCTAAATTATAATATGCGTTTTCAAAGTTGTGCAACGTTAGGATACGCTCTTAACGAATGGAAACTGATTTATTCAATTAGTGACACAGAAACAAATCATCCATACAATACTTATCAAAATAATGGCTTCCCACCAGGACCTGGTGGCATGCCTGGTGAAAAAAGTATTGTTGCGGCTTTAAACCCTACCAATACTGAATATCTCTATTTCCAGGCCAATGTCTGTGATACGAGTGACAGTAAAACTTATTTTGCAAAAAATTATATCGAACATAATCAAATTACAAGTGAGTTAAACAAAAATTGTCAGTAGCAAACATTCCTTTTATTCAAGAGGAAGCTTTACTTTATATTAAAGAAATCATAAAAAAAAATAAAATTAAACTAATTCTTGAAATTGGAACGGCAACTGGTTATTCAGCAATGGAAATGGCACTAGTTGATGAATTGATAAAAGTTATTACAATTGAAAAAGACGAAGAAAGATATTTAGAAGCAATTAAAAATGTTAAAAAAAATAATTTAGAAAAAAGAATTAAATTAATTTTGGGTGATGCAAAAGAAATTGAATTAAAACAAAAATTTGATTTGATTTTTATTGATGCTGCTAAAAGTAGTAATTTAGTTTTTTTCGAAAAATTTAAAAATAATTTAACCAAAAATGGTTTAATCATAACTGATAATATTAATTTTTCATTAGCTAAAAAAAATAATTCAAAACGAGTTTTAAGGATGTTAAAAAAAATTGAATTATATCGTCAATTTTTAATTGAAAACAAAGACTTTGAAACAACATTTATTGACCTCGGTGATGGTCTTAGTATTTCTAAAAAGAGGTGTTAATGTGGCAAAAATCATTCTAATGCCCAATTCGCAAAAACAAATCGAAAAAACAATTGATTTAGTAGACGGTTATATTTTAGGCATTAAATCATTATCGATTAATGCTTCTTTTTTAGTTAAAGAAAACATAAAAATCGAAAACAAAAAAATATTTGTTTTATTAAATAAAAATTACCAAAATAGAGAGTTAAAAAAAATCGAAAAAACGATCAACCAACTTAAACCAATTGATGGGATTCTGTTTGCCGATTTAGCACTTCTAAAATTAAATAAAAAAATTAAACTATATTGGCATGCCGAACATTTCACGACCCATTACCAAATAATAGATGATGCTTCTGGGATGTTTGTTTCTAACGATTTGAATATTAAGGAAATGGTTGAAATTAGAAAAAAAACAAAAAAAGAACTATTTGTTCAAGTTTTCGGCCATTATCCAATCTTCAATTCAGTTAGGCATTTGGTTAATAATTTTTGTGAAACGGAAAAAAAATCATTTCTAATTAATCATGAAAATGATTTCTTCCCAATCATTGATGATCAAAATGGAACTACTATTTATAGTAGTAAATTAATTAATGGAATTGATTATATCGAAAAATTAAAAGATTTTGATTATTGGGTAATTAATGGGTTTAATATAGGTGATAAAGAATTACTAAAAGTAATTAATAATTTTAAAAATAAAACAAAATTTTCAATAAAAAATCAAGACAATAATTTTTTTGAAAAAAAAGTCATTTATAAATTAAAGGAGCAAAAAAATGAAAAAAATTGAATTACTTGCTCCAGCTGGCGATTATGAAAAAATGAAATGGGCCTTTTGGTATGGAGCAGATGCTGTTTATATTGGCGGTTATAATTTTGGCTTAAGAGCTAATGCCGTTAATTTTTCAAAAAAGGAACTTAAAAAAAGCGTTATTTATGCTCATAAATTAAATAAAAAAGTTTATGTAACGGTTAATATTGTATTACATAATCAAGAGTTAAAAAAAATCGAAAAATATTTAATTGAATTAGAAAAAATTGAAGTCGATGCAATTATTGTTAGTGATTTGTATGTCTTAAAATTAGCAAAAAAAATAACAAATTTAGAAGTTCATATTTCAACCCAAGCTTCTGTTTTTAATTATCAGGCCGCTTTAATTTTAGAAGAAATGGGTGCTTCAAGAATTATTTTAGCCAGAGAATTACATAAAAAAGATATTAAATTAATCATTGAAAAAACAAATTTAGAAATTGAAACCTTTATTCATGGTGCAATGTGTGCGGGAGTTAGTGGTCGTTGTGTTTTATCAAATGTGTTAACTAATCGTGATGCTAATCGCGGGGGCTGTAGTCAAATTTGTCGTTGGCATTTTTCTTTGTTTAGTCAAAACGAAAAAGTGAGTGATTGTTTTTCACTTTCAACCAAGGATTTAATCATGGCCAAATATATTAAAGAATTAATTAAGATTGGTGTTAAATCATTAAAAATTGAAGGAAGAATGCGCTCAATTTATTATATTGCAACAGTGGTTTCAATTTATCGACGAATTATTGATGGTTTTTTTGAAAATGAAAATTATCAAATCAGTAAAAATGATTTATTTAATTTAGAAAGAGTTGCCAATCGTGAATTAATTGCTCAATTTTTCAAAAAAGGATGTCAAAAAGAATATCAATATTATGGTCAAAGAGAAGAGAATTCTAATCAAGATTTTTTAGGGATTATTTTAGGTTATAATAAAAAAAATAATTTAGCGCTGATCGAGCAAAGAAATTATTTTGAAACAGGTGAGATGGTTGAATATTTTTCACCAAACGAAGCGGGATTTTGCTTTAGAATTGAAGAAATATTTGACGAAAAGATGAATAAAATTAAAGTAGTAAGACACCCAAAACAAACCGTTTATTTGAAAACAGAACATATTTTAGAGAAAAATGGGATTATTAGAAAAAATAACTTGACAAAAAAGATAAACTAGTGTATGATTTTGAGTGTTCATTTTTTAAAGAATATGAGGTGATAAAATGGGACAAGAAAAACAAGTTTTTTTAACAAAAGAAGGGCTTTTAGAAGCAACTGAAGAATTAAATTATTTGAAGTTTAAAAAAAGACCAGAGGTGATTGTGAGCATCAAAGAAGCAAAAGCATTGGGTGATTTAAGCGAAAATGCTGAGTATGATTCAGCGCGGGCTGAACAGGCCGAAGTTGAAACGAAAATAAAAGAACTTGAAAATATTTTAGATACATATGAATTAGTTGAAGCATGCGATGGTACTTATGTTAGTATTGGTTGCAAAGTTCGCATTTTATATATAAATGATAAAGAAGAAGCAGTTTATACAATTGTGGGTAAAACTGAAGCAAATTCATTTGAAAATAAAATTTCCAATGAATCTGAATTAGCCAAAGCAATTATGGGCAAACAGATTGGCGAAGAGGTGAAGGTATCAAGCGCGGGAGGCCAATACTCAGTTAAAATATTAGAAATAATAAGATAGTTTACAAACTATTTTTTTATGATAAGGAGGAGAGAAGATGAAGAAAAAAATTGTAATTAGAATTGAAGGTAAAGAATGGGAAGAAGTGTTAGATAAGGCTTTCCAAAAAGAAAATGAAAATGCAAAAATTGACGGTTTTCGCGAGGGCAAGGCGCCAAAAGATGTTTATTTAAAAAAATATGGAATTGGTTCTTTATTTGTTCCAGCAGCTGAAATGAAATTCGAAGATGCTTATGCTAAGATGTTGAGTGAAAATAAAAACTTAGAAATTGTTGCGCGGCCAAAAGGAAATATCACTAAATTAGAAGAATCTGGCGTCGAATATGAGTTTGAAATAACCTTGCGACCAGAAGTACAATTAGGTAAATATAAAAAACTAGGCGTTAAAAAAGAAGAAGTAGTTGTTAAAAAAGAAGAAGTAGAAGCAGAACTTGAAAAAATGCGAAATCATTATGCCGAAATGGTTATCAAAGAAGAAAAAGCAACAATTGGTGACATTGTTGTGATTGATTTTGAAGGAAAAAAAGATGGTCAGCCATTTGAAGGTGGCAAAGGTGAAAATTATTCTTTAGAACTTGGTAGTAATACGTTTATTCCTGGCTTTGAAGATCAGGTTGTTGGTATGAAAAAAGATGAAGAAAAAACATTAAATGTCATTTTCCCAGAAGAGTATCCAAGTGATGATTTAAAGGGAAAAGAAGTATCTTTTACGGTTAAAGTAAAAGAAGTTAAAGAAAAAAAGACTCGTCAATTAGATGAAGAGTTTTTCAAAGATTTAGGGTTAGAGGGGATTAACGATAAAGAAAGTTTATTAAAACAATTAGAAGAAAACATTAAAACAAGTAAAGAAAGTCATTTTGAAAATGATTATATTACAAAATTATTTGATGTTGCAATTGCTAATATGAAAGTAGAAGTTTCAGAAGAAATGGTTAGTGAAGAAGAAGATCGGATTATTGAAAATTATGCCCAACAATTAAAAATGCAAGGAATTGAACTTGAAAAATATTATGAAATGACCAAAACAAGTGAAGTTGAATTAAGAAAAATGGTTCGGCCAGAAGCTTTGAAAAGAGTCCAAACAAGGTTCTTGTTAGAAGAAATTGTTAAAAAAGAAAAACTTGAAGCAACCGATAAAGAAGCTAATGATTTATTAGTTGATATGGCTGTTAAACATCAAATGGAAAAAGATGAATTAGAAAAAATATATGGAGGCCTAGAGCCCCTAAAATATGAAATAAAAATGCGCAAAGCAATTGATGTTTTAAAAACAAGTTGATAACTTGTTTTTTTTGATATAGTTAAATTGTTAATCAAAAAGTTAAAATTAGAAAAAATATCGATTAATTGAGGTGTAATTATGAAAGCACGGAATGTTTTAATTGGATTATTATTAATTGCCTTTTTTGTTATGGCCTTTTCTGTTCTATTTATTGTAACCGATCCATAGTTGAGTACGTTGAATATGATTTTGATTATTCTTTTTCTGATCCTGATTAAAGTGAAATAAGTTATACCTATGAAATATATGCTAATTTGCACATTGAATATCGAACAAATAAATTTGAAGATACAAAAACGTGGCAAAAAAATATCCAATTGAATCGGGCAGTGAAAAAGTATTTGCAAAAGAAATTGTAATTAATGAGGCAAAAGAGCTTGATAATAATTATTACAATCAAAAAGCAATTGATTTTTTGAACAATCCCAATTACCAATTGAAGTAGAGTTAGAGGTTATTATTGAGATAAATTTAAATTGTGAATATGGCGGACAGAGTTTTAGAGATATGCATGTTCAAAAATTCCACACGCCAGCAGGCACACCAGCTTTTACAATAAGTAAAGATAAAAATTATCAAGAACAAGGCGAATTAATTGAACACATTAGGCCAGAGTTTAATCTCGATTGTGAATTAGCACAGTGGGGATTTGTGTTGATGATAATTTCGTTAATCTTGTTTGCTGTTTTCTTTGAAAGAATTTTTAACATTAGAAAGCAATCTCAATATCAAAAAGAAAGAAATAAGATTTTAAAAGAATATGGCGATATTATTATTGAAACAAAGAGCCCGGTTACAAGAAGTGGCCTAACAATAACGGAAGTAAAAAGTTTTAAAGAAATGCTTGATTTAGAAGAAGAACTTAGAATTCCAATTATGTTTTATGAAAACGAAGAAAAAGAATATGGTGAGTTTTCATTACTTCATCAAAAAATTCTTTATGTTCTTGAATTATAAAAAGTTAACTCATGAGTTAACTTTTTATGAATTGACTTCCAAAAGTTGGATGTGTTTTTAACGAACTCGCTACCTTATATACTATTCATTAATTGATTTCTATATTTGATTGGACTTGTTTTTAATTTCGTTACTATTCTAATTTCATTATAATATTTTATATACTCATGTATTTGGGTTATTAAATCTTTTTCATTTTCATATTTATATTTTTTATTGTACCATATTTCTTCTTTTAATCTTCCAAAAAAGTTTTCAGTTGGTGAATTATCCAAACAATTTCCTTTTCTGTTCATCGATTGAATTATCATGCCTTTAGTATTTTCTCTATGTACTTCGTTTAGTTTTTTTAACATGCTTAATACTTTAATCAACTTTGCGTCTGTACCAACTTCGTATGCTAAAACTTCTCTTGTACAAAAATCTATTATTGGCGATAAATAGACAGCTTTATCATTAATTCTAAACATTGTTATATCTGTTCCGACTTTTTCATAAGGTTTAATAGCTTTGAAATTTCTCGCTATTATATTTGGCACGACTCCACCTAGATTTCCAGCGTAAGAGTTATATTTTCTATAATTTATTTTTTTCTTACGGCTGTAACCTTTTTTCCGCATTATTTCTAACACCTTATTTTTCCCGATTGTTCTACCTTGATTCTTTAATTCAATATATATTCGTTGATACCCAATTCTTTTTTTATGTTTCTTTAAATACAAATGATCTATTTCCGCTTCGATTTCTTCATATTTGTTAATTTTTTTATTTATAGAATTTAATTGGTAATAATATACTGATATTGGAATGTTTGTTATTTCTAGAAGAACTTTTAATTCATATTTCGTCCTTAGCTCACTAACAACTATGACTTTTTCTTTAGTTGCCAGTTCTTCTAGTTTTTTAGCTAAGGACCGAGATTTTTTTAAGTACTCAATCTCCGCTTTTAATCTCTCGTTCTCCTCTTTTAATTTTTTATCTACTATTTTTTTATAACGTTCATCTTCATTTAAATAATTTTTGCGAGGATATGTGTCTTGAATTCTTTCATCTCCGTATTTATCATATAATTTTATCCAATCGGACAACATCTTCGGATCTGTTAATCCAATGTCTACTGCAACTGAACGTATTGATTCTCCATTTTTAACTCTGTTGATCATCAATAATTTAGTATCCCTTCGATAAATTCTTCTTTCCCTATCGTTAAATGGTTCTTCACCGTGCTTTTTGTATAATTTTATCATATATTTTATTCCTGATATGGGGAAATTATCATATCTTTCGCTTATGTGAGATAAGGTTTTCCCCTCAATTATATGCTCTTTACATATAGTTAATTTATCATTCATTGTTAATTTCATAAAAAATGGCTCCCTTCAGTTAGTTTGAAGAATGTACATATTATACACTCTTTTTTCCAACTTTTGGAAGCCATTTCATTTTCAATTGGAGCAGATGACGAGAATCGAACTCGCGCCATCGCCTTGGCAAGGCGATATTCTACCATTGAACCACATCTGCATGGAGGGGCTAGCCGGATTTGAACCGACAGTCAGGGAGTTGCAGTCCCTTGCCTTACCATTTGGCCATAGCCCCAAGTAAAAATAATTATAGCAAAAAAAAATAAAAATTTCAATTATCCTCTTTTTTGAAAATAACCATTTTGAACATATTTTGACTCGTTAACAATTACAAATGCTTTAGGATCAATTTGATTAACAATTTTTTTTAAGCATTTTAAGTCGCTTTTATTAATTTCAATAAAAAGCATTACCCGCGAAACAGTTTTATCGAATCCTTTTACATCAACAACTGAAACAGCAAAACCATTATCACGAATTGTATTTACTAATGCCTCAATCTGGTTACTAACGATTTGAATATTTAGCGTCCCTGAAATATAGTTTTCTGATAAAATTGAACCAAGATAGGTTCCAGCAGTAAAACCACCAGCATAAGCAATCACAACCCATGGATTATCAATTGCTGAAGTCAGAGCTTCGCGAACAACCAAAAACCAAATTGATATTTCAATAAATGCAATTAAACTAGCGGAACCTTTTCTACCCTTAACCAATAATATTGTTCTAATTGTTCCTAAAGAGACATCAATAATTCTTGCAAAAAATATTTTAAAGCATAAATAAATCATTTTATCACCCTCACAAAGAAATTATAGCACTAGTAAAAACCAAAGTAAACATGTTATAATGATAAAGGTGAGAAAATGGAACGATTACAAAAAATAATTGCTAACAAAGGATATTGTTCACGAAGAAAAGCCGAAAGATTAATTGAAACTGGACAAGTTTTTGTTAATGGTGAAAAAATAACCGAGCTTGGTTTTAAAGCAAAAATAAGTGATCAAATTACAATTGATGGTAAGTTATTACAAACCGATCAAAAAGAATACTATTTATTAAATAAACCTAATGGTGTTATCTCTAGTGTATCAGATGATAAAAAAAGAAAAACGGTTTGTGATTTAATTTTAACTGAAAAAAGAATTTATCCAATTGGCAGACTTGATTATGATACAACCGGGTTGCTCATTTTAACAAATGATGGCGAATTAGCTAATTTAATTATGCATCCAAAAAATAAAATTGAAAAAGTTTATGTTGCAAAAATAAAAGGGAAATTGCAAAAAGAACAACTAATTAAATTACAAACCGGAATAATGATCGACGACCAAAAGACAGCGCCGGCAAAAATAAAGATTATTAGTTATGACAAAACAAAAAATAGTTCAATTATCCGCTTAACAATTCATGAGGGCAAAAACCATCAAGTAAAAATAATGCTTGAAAAAGTCGGTAGTGAAGTGGTAAAATTAAAGAGAGAAAAAATTGCGTTTCTTGACCTAACCGGATTAAAAATTGGTCAATATCGTAAAATAACAATCAAGGAAGTAAAAAAACTTTATAGTTTGGGGAGGTAACGTGACAAAATCATATATTGATAATTTAACGGGGATTTTTAATTTTGAATATCTAATTGATCATTATCATCAAATAATAAAAAATGAATACGAAAAATATAGTGTAGTTATTGCAGATTTTAAAAATTTCAAATATATAAATGATAATTTTGGGCACATTGTTGGTGATAAGGCACTAGTTTTATTTGTAAAATGTGCAAAACAAGTATTTGATAAAGATTTAATTATTAGACGAAGTGGTGATGAATTTGTAATTTTAACTGATAATAATTATCAAGAAATTGTTAAAAAAATCGATTTACTTCATCAAAAAATTAACCAAGCAGTTAAGAAAAAAGAAGTGCCAATGGCCTTTAGTTTCAATAGTGGTGTTAACCAAGCGGGAAAAGACTTTGATTTAACAATTGAAAAAGCTGACTTAGCAATGTATCAGGCCAAATATCAAAAGCAAAGAGTTGTTCAATTTGAAGAAAAGCACTACCAAATTGCCAAAGCAAAAGAGGCATATTTAAGCGATGTCGATCATATGTTAGAATATAATCAATTAACAATTGAAAAACAAGCAATTTTTGATATTAATTATAATTATCAAAATATTTATGAAATATATATTAAAGATAGTTATAAGAAATCAATATTTAATGGTAAATATATTGATGTTTTAAGAAAAAGCTTTCGGGTTAAAAGAATGGAAATGCAAGCAATTGAACACATTATGTCTCAGAACTTAGAAAAAGATACTTATATTATGATTAATCTAGATACGCAAACTTTGTTAAATTATCAATTTGACTTTGTTGAAACGATTAATATGCTTGCCAAAAAAAATAAAAAGAAAAAAAGTAATATAATTTTTTGCATTGATATTGCAAATTATGAAGGTGAAATTGATAATTTAACAAAAGAAATGCGAAAATTAAAAAAAGCTAACTTTAAATTAGCAATCCAAGGCATTGATTTTTCAAAACGAATGGTAGTTATCCCAATTGTCAGTAATATTCAAATTGATTATGTAAAAATCCCATTATCATTAATTAAAAAAAACATTGTTAATGAACGGAAAAAGACAGTGATGAAATATATGATTAAACTAATAGAAGACTTAAACATTATGCCTATCTTCGCAAATATTAGTAATGAACAAGAATTAGCAATTGTAAAAATGATTAATCCAAGAGCATTAGTCAAAGGATATTTGTTTGCAGCAGAAGAAACGATAAAATAAAACGATTCATTGAATCGTTTTTTCTTCCCAATTAATTGCTGCAGTTGGGCATGCATCAATTGCTTCTTGTGTAACCTCAACTAATTCTTCAGGGATTTCGTCAAGTAGGATTTCTAACTGATCAGTTAATTTAAAAACCTCAGGCGCAATTGCCTGACATTGACCACAATAAATGCATTTCTCTTTTTCTAATTTTACTTTTTTCATAAAACCTCCTAATGTAAAGTATAAAGAAAAAATAAGATAATTGCAAGGTTAAGGTTGAAATTATCTATTTCTGTGTTATGATAATAATAACGAGGTGGTTGTATGCAAAACCGTACATCACGTTATCAAAATGAAGAAATAACGGGAAAAAGAAGTGAAAAAAATAAAGATCTCTATAATAAAATTTATCAAGATGCCGAGTATTCTAATATTGAAAATATTGCTAATATGGAAAAAACGAATGAAATTGATCTTCAAAAAATTAGAGAAATGTTAAACCGTGGCGAAGACAAAAAAGAAGTTGAACAAATAATTAGTAAACCGAAAGAAAAAGAAGCAAAAGAAGAAATCGAACATGACATTAAAAAAATATTGGATAAAGCTAGAGATAAAAGAGAAGAAATCGACCCGAGACGAAAAAGCTTGGGCGATACTAATTATAATATTTTAAAAAATTTAAGAATTGATAAATATCGTCAAGAAAACAAAAAAGAAGATTTACAAGAAATAATTGATAAAATGTCCAGCACAAAGATTTTAAATAATTTAAACACTCAAGAATTAAGCGAAAAAATACTTTCTGATATTGCTGGAGAATCGACTAAACCTGTTAAAATTGAGGAAAGGGTTGATAAATCCTTTTATACAACAGGGATGAAATTTAATGAAAAAGATTTTGAAGAAAAAAAAGCACTAACTTATTTAGATGATCGAAAAAAGTTAAAAAAAGCTGATCGCCTAGCGACAATTGCACTTATAGTTATTATTGTTGTCATGTTGGGGCTGCTATATGTGATTTTTTCAAGAATTGTAAATATATAAAAAACTTTATTTATTTATCATAATTTGGTATAATGAAAAAGAATAAAA
>CAYGGG010000021.1:0-13887 GCA_964349455.1 uncultured Muribaculaceae bacterium
ATGTTAAATATTAATTATTATGTGAAAAAACAATTTTTAGTAATCAGCTTAGATGGAATGATGATTAAAAAAAACAAAAAAAAGTTTAGTGAAATTAATCAGTTAATTATGGATTTAAAAATAAAAAATATTATATTTGATATAACATCATTAATAAAAATAGACATCATCGGTTTAAATACAATTTTGATTTGTTATGATCTTGTCAGTAAATATTCCGGAAAAGATGAATATATGATATAATTGTTTAGTAGAAAAGCGAGGAAAAAATGAGTAAAATAAAAATATTTAGTTTAGGTGGGCAGAATGAAAATGGCAAAAACATGTATGTTGTTGAAGTAGAACAAGACATATTTGTGTTTGATGCCGGACTTAAAATAGCAGATGATCGAATGTTAGGTATTGATTATATTCTTCCAGATTATAGCTATATTAAAGAAAACATAAAAAGAGTAAAAGGAATCTTTATTACCCATGGTCATGATGAACATATGGGAGCGGTTACTGATTTAGTTGAAGATATTCCTGAAGTAAAAATATATGCAACTGAGTTTACGGCTGATATAATAAAAAATGATTTAGATGAATTTAATATAAAATATGATAATTTAATTGTAATTAAACCACATCAAAAGATTGATTTTGGTGAAAACAGTATTTTTCCAATTTCATTAACCCATTCGGTTCCTGATGCAGTTGGATATGTTCTAACGACTAAAGGGGGGGCAATTTTTTATACTGGTAATTATGTGTTTGATTCAACGATGTCAGGTCCTTATAAAACGGACATTGGTAAAATAGCTTATATTGGTAAAAAAGGTATTTTGTGTTTAATGAGTGAATGCTTATATGCTGAGAAATCAGGGTGGACAGCACCACATCACCGATTGTCAAAAACGATTGCCACAACTTTAAATAAAACCAATAAAAGGATTATCTATAATGTTTTTCAAGCTGATTTATACCGCATTCAAGAATTATTTGATGAAGTAGTGGCAACTGATCGAAATATTGTTATTTCAGGGCGAAATTTAGAATTAATTATCAAACAAGCAATTGAAAAAAAATATATTAGTTTTGATAAAAAAAGAATTAAAGAAATTAAAGATGCGAATGAAGAAAATATTGTTTTGTTAATTTCAGATGATAAAGAAAAACCATTTTCGAATATAAGTCGGATTGTTCGTGGCTTTGATAAATTTGTTAAAATGAGAGAAACCGATACTGTTTTATTTGCAACACCAATTTACGAGGGCTTTGAAAAGAGTGCTAGTAAAATTTTTGATGAAATAGCTAGAGTTGGGGCTGATTTAGTAATTGCTTCTGACTGTAGAGAACATAATGCTTCAAGTGAGGACCTAATGTTAATGCTAAATTTAACAAGCCCAAAATACTTTATGCCCGTTATTGGCGAATTTAGGGAGATGGTAACTGCCAAAGAAGTAGCCAAAAAAGTTGGTCTTACTGAAGATAGAGTTATTATTAAATTAAATGGTCAAGTCGCTGAATTTGTTGATGGTAATTTAGTAGCAAGTGATGAAAAAATAAAAATTGATGATATTTTAATTGATGGCAAAAAAACAGGTGATATTGGTGAAATAGTTATTAAAGATCGTGAATTTCTCGGCGAAAATGGAACGGTAATTGTTACTTTCACAGTTGATAAAAGCAGTAAAGCAATTATTGTTGAACCTAAAATTACTAGCAAAGGTTTTGTTTTTGAAAAAGATGAATATATTAAAGAAGCTGAGGCAATTGCAAAAAAAGCCGTTGATGAAATTCGCAAGCCCTTTTTTCTTGATTTTAATAAAGTAAAAACGGAAATAAGATTAAAATTAGCAAAATACTTATTTAAAATTACTGATTCAAAGCCAATGATATTAGTAATTATTCAAGAAATTTAAAAAGGATTAGTCCTTTTTTTTAATTTGCTTTTACAAAATGATTATGTTATTATTTTTGGTGGTGATAAGATGAAAAAACCAAATATGATTCAAGCAAGAATTAGAACAAACCAAATCGTGCCAATCGTTGAGTACCGAAATTGTTTTGAAAAAATTGGGTTAAATAAAAAATATTTTATTAAAACATACGGTTGCCAAATGAATGAGCATGATACTGAAAATATTAAAGCAATTTTAGAAGAAATAGGATTTAATGAAACTAATAATATTGAACAAGCGGATTTAATTTTGTTAAATACTTGTTCAATTAGAGAAAATGCTCACAATAAAGTGTTTGGGATGTTGGGAAGATTAAAAAAAATAAAAGAAAAAAACAATGTTTTAGTTGGTTTATGTGGTTGTATGGCTCAAGAAGAGATGGTAGTCGAAAAAATAATTGCCAAATATAAATGGCTTGATTTTGTTTTTGGAACTCATAACATTGTTGACTTGCCCAAACTGATTAAAGAAAAAGAAATGTCGGTTTATAGTAAAGAAGGCGAGGTATATGAAAATATACCAATTAAAAGAGAATTCAAACATAAAGCCTGGGTTAATGTTATGTATGGTTGTGATAAGTTTTGCACATATTGTATTGTTCCTTATACAAGAGGAAAACAAAGAAGTCGAAAAAAAGAATATATTATAAATGAGGTAAAAGAGTTAGTTAAAGATAATTGTCAAGAAATTACTTTGCTAGGACAAAATGTTAATGCATATGGTAAGGATTTAAAGGACAATTATTATTTAGCTGATTTATTAAAAGATTTAGCTAAATTAAAAATCGCAAGAATTCGGTTTATTACTAGTCATCCTTGGGACTTTTCTGATGAGATGATTGAAGTAATTAAAAATAATCCCAACATCATGCCCCATATCCATTTACCAATTCAGTCAGGATCAGATAAAATTTTAAAAAGAATGGGACGAAGATATAATGTTAAAACATATTTTGATTTATTTAAAAAACTAAAAAAAGAAATAAATGATATTGCTATTACAACTGACATTATTGTTGGATTCCCCAATGAAACAGAAGATGATTTTCAAAAAACTTTAGATATAGTAAATAAGTGTCAATTTGACTATGCCTTTACATTTGTCTTTTCAAAGCGAAATGGCACGCCAGCAGCTGATTTTGAAGACAAAATTAGTTTAGAAGAAAAAAAAGAAAGATTAAAAAAATTAAACCAACTGGTTAATCATTATACTTTGAAATCAAATCAAAAAGAAAAGAATAAAATAGTTAATGTTTTAGTCGATGGCTTTTCTGAAAAAAACAAAACGATGTTAACTGGGTATACCGAGCGAATGAAGAGAATTAATTTTAAAGGAGATCAATCATTAATTGGAAAAATTATTAAAGTTAAAGTAACAAAAATAAAAACATGGAGTTTAGAAGGTGACGCGTGTTAACCAAAAAGGGTTGACAAAGGATTTTTGTTATGATAATATTTTAATGAATGGAGGAACAAAATGGCTGTTAAATTAAGATTAAAAAGAATGGGAACAAAAGGGAAACCTTATTATCGAATCGTTGCTGCGGATTCAAGAAGTCCAAGAGATGGAAGATTTATCGAAAATGTCGGAACTTATAATCCATTAACTAACCCAGCTGAAATCAAAGTAGATGAAGAACTAGCACTTTCTTGGTTAAAGAAAGGTGCCCAACCAACTGATACAGTTCGTAGTTTATTTAGTAAGATGGGCCTTATGAAAAAATTTCATGAATCAAAAAAGGTTGTGAAATAAATGGATATATTAAAATTAACTGAATTTTTGGTAAAACAAATTGTGAAAGATCCTGATACAGTATCAACAAAACAACTTGATGTTGAGGAAGAAATAATTATTGAAGTATTAGTTGATAATAGTGATATGGGTCAAGTAATTGGTAAAGCAGGAAGTACGGCAAATGCAATTCGGACAATTGTTCAAGCAGCGGCTTATAAAACTGATCGCAAAAGAGTAAAAATAAATATTGATTCAATTTAATCAATATTTTTTTTAAAAGAAAAAATATTGTTATAAAAAAAATAATATGATATAATTATTAAAGAATAAGAGGAGGAAATATGAGAAAAGGATTTACGTTAATTGAACTTCTGGCAGTAATCGTAATTTTAGCAATTATTTTATTAATTGTAATGCCAATCGTTTTAAATGTTATTTCAAATGCAAGGAAAGGAGCATTTGAAGCAACGGCAAGAGGGCTTGTTAAAACAGTTGAAAATCAATATATGGAAGGTCATATAAAGGGAAATCCATTAGCAATGGACTATGTTTTTGCTAATTGGAATCAAGAAGAGGGAGAGCCATTGGTTTTTAGTGGAAGGGGTCCAAAAGATGGGACACTTCGGGTATATGATGATGGTGATATTGAAATAGCAATTAATGATAATAATTGGTGTGTTACCAAAGATCGTAATGAAAAAGATATTAATCCAGCGGTTCCATATGATGGTGAGTGTAATTTACCAAGTGAAATTGGTGGTGGTAATGGTAATGGAGGTGGAGATGATGATGAAGAAGATGATTATGGAATAATAACATATCCACCGGAAGTAATAGATTGTCTTATTAATGGAAATTGTGATGGTGTAACAATTCCTAGTATCTATATTGGAACTGAAGGGACTTGGATACCAGTTGCAAATGGAATTGAGTTAAATCAAACACGTGTTGTTGAAATAAATTGGTTTGGATTAAATACGGAATGGTATGGCGAATATGAAGGGGGATTAGTTTCAAAAAGGTACATTCAAGTTGCTGATATTTCTTTGAGTGGTTTTCCTAATTGGGACTGTCTAGATGATGCCGAAACTCTATATTATGATGGTGGAGGATATACGATTAGTAATCTTACGAGAAGTACCAAACCAGCTTATAGTTTTGGTTTATTTGGGTACGTTTATGATTCATCGGTTTTAAGAAATATAATTCTTGACTCGCCAGAATTTACAAATACAAATGAATATGGTGGTTCGTTGGTCAGTTATTTATACGATGGTTCACTTGTCGAGAATTGTTTAATAAAAAATCCAGTTATTATAGATAATGGAGGAGTTTTTGATTCAGGTTTTGGTGGAGCGTTTGGGTATGTTGGTTATAATTCAACCGTTAACAATTGTCATGTTGTTAATCCACAAATTAGTTTAACTAATTGTTCACGTTGTCGGCAGGTCGGTGGCTTAATTGGTTGGGTTGATGATGGATCAATTGTAACTAACAGTTCAGCAAAAACAGTAAATATTATTGTTGAAGATATTGAAGTTGGTGGCTTAATTGGCGGTGTGGGGGATGGAACTTTTGAAAATAATTATTCATCTGGTAGTGTGACAGGGAAATCTCAAGTTGGCGGCTTAATTGGTAATGCGAATGATTGGGGCGGACCATTTATTTTAAAAAATAGTTATTCGCGAGCTAATGTAACGGCAATGGAATATCGAATTGGTGGTTTAATTGGTGCTGGATGGCTTTATAATTTAGGATCAACGGTAGTTAATGCATATGCCACTGGCGAAGTAAAAATTGGTGTTGAACCAGGTGAGTATGGTAATCTTTGGTGGCCTGAATATGTCCATGGTTTTGCTGGGGAACTAAATTTCTGGCCAAGTGGTTACAATTATACCAATCGAAGTATGAACGGAATTTATTATGACAAAGAAACAACAACTCAAGATGGAAAAATTGTCAACCATGAAAAGTTTTCTGGCCGGTTTAATTGGGTTGATACTGTAGCTAGTGATACTTTTGACAATTTCCCGGCAAAGTCAAGTATGGAAATTTTTACTGATAGAACACTTCCAACATGGCAAATGTTATCGGATTTGCGAAGAATTGAATTTGCAACTGGGACTCATTGTTACTGGGGGGAGAATTTAGGGGTTGGAACAGGGGGTTATGCAGCTTATACGGTTGCACACCCGCGTATTGTTGCAAATGGATCGCGAAGTAGGATTAATATATATCGTAATGGGGTGAAAGCATCGACTAGTGTTTATAATATTCCTGTTGGTGGTGATGTAACTGGTACGATAAATATAACTGCTACATCAGGACATGTGATAACGGCAGATTATTGTACGACAAATATTCCAATATATTTCACGTTTGATTTGGATCCAGAGTGGCATGGTTATCCTAAAGAAACTAGCGAAATGAAACAACAGAGTACTTATGTTGATTGGAATTTTGACGATGTTTGGGCGATTGAACCATGTTTAAATGACGGTTATCCATATTTGAAATGGCAAAATTTAAGTTCTTCAAATATTAATTTTTGTATTAAAGGTAGTAATTCGCCAGTTAAAGAAGGCGAAACACTGACCGTACAAGCCTATGTTTACAATCATACTGGAAGTAGTGTCTCAAAAAACGTTAGTTTATTAATTGGTGGAAGTCAAAAAGATAGTAAATCAGTAAGTATTCCAGCTAACTCCGGACTTTTAGTTGATCTTGATTGGGCGACATCAGCAGGTGATGCTGGCACAAAAACAGCCATTGTTAATGTTGATGGTTCGACAAAATCAATAAGTGTTAAAGTTGATGCCCAATATGACTGTCCAGCTTTATCAAAAAATATTGGTGATGCCCATGATGGCGGTTTAATTGCATACTGTAGTGGTACAAGTGGATTATTGTCAACAACAGCGGATAATGCTAGTTCAGAACCTTGGGGTGTATTTAATGAAGATAATTTAGGAAATACTTTAGAGTCATATGGTAGTGGTTATGCGAATACCCAAATAATTGTTAATGAATGGCCATCAATAACGACAGCAGCTGATATTTGTTGGAATTTAAGTAGTGGCGGCCATAGTGATTGGTTCTTACCAAGTAAAAATGAATTAGCTCATTTTTATAATAATTATGTAGCACTTGGTGGGTTTGAGATTTCAAATAATCCATATTATTGGAGTTCTAGTGAATATGATCATCCAGATTACTCTAGTGGTTGGTTACACAGTTTTAGTACGGGTATACAGTACTATGCAAATAAAGGTCATGAATATCGTGTTCGCTGTGCTCGTTATTTTGAATAAATTATAAAAATAACAAATTTTATTAATGAAGTGAATTATGTTTTGGATATTTTATTAGAAAAATCTTTTATTGTAAAATAACATCTCAAGGAAGGAGATGTTATTTTTTATCACAAAAATAAAAAAACCAAAAAGAGTTTGAACGATTGTCAATAGTAAGGTTTTTTCTTGTTCAATATAAAAGACTATGTTATAATGGTTAAAAGATTAGGAGCGGAAAAATGGAAAAATATTTACCAGATGTCTATCAAAAAAGTATCTATACAATTAATTATCAAAAATTAAAAGAAAATGGAATAAAATGTATTCTATTAGATTTAGATAACACGATGATTCCAGCTAAAAGTAAAACAGTGACTGGAAAATTAGAACAATTAATTGATGAATTAAAAAAAGATTTTAAAGTTATTGTTTTTTCCAATGCAATTAAGAAAAGAGTAAAACCAATTGCTGAAAAATTAGCATTAGATTATTATGCATTCGCCCTAAAACCAATGCAAAAGTATTATTTAAAAGCTTTAAAAGAATATCGCTTTAAAGAATGTGAAGTAGCCATTATCGGTGATCAAATTCAAACTGATATTTTAGGTGGTAATCGAGTTGGGATAACAACTATTTTAGTAAATCCTGTAAGTTCAAAAGATTTTAGTTTTACTAGATTAAATCGTTATTTAGAAAAAAGAAAAATGGAAAAAATGTGTCGCAAAGGTCTTTTTACCAAGGGTAAATACTATGACTAAATGTTTAGGTTGTGGTGGCGAAACTAAAAAAAAATTATGTGAAAGATGTTTCCGTCTTAAGCATTATAATGAATTTAAGCAAAATGCGAATCATATTGATGTTTTAAAAAATATTGATCAAGAAGCTAATCTTTTCTTAATTGTTGATATTTTAAATATTCCGGAAAACTTTAATGCTTTTAATCAGTTTCAAAATGTAACATTAGTAATTACTAAAAAAGATCAAATAAGAATAACCGAACAAAAACTAATTGATTATTTTAAAGATGGTAAATTTAAGAATATAATTGTTGTAAGTAGTGATAAAAATGATAACTTAGATAAATTATATTCGATGTTAAATGAAAAAACATATTTTGTTGGCTATGTAAACGCTGGTAAATCATCATTAATAAACAAACTACTGTATAATTATAGTGATTTAGAACCAACAATTACAACCAGTATTATGCCCCAAACAACAATTGATTTTATTGAAATAAAAATTAATGGCAAAATTATTGTTGATACCCCTGGTTTAATTGAAAGTGAAAACATATATCATTTTTTAGAAAAAGATGATTTAGAAAAATTAATAATTAAGCACCCAATTAATCCAGCAATATATCAAGTAAAAGAAGAACAAACTTTTATGATATTTGAAAAAATATATCTTCAGTGTCCAAAAAACAATAATATTATTTTTTATTTTTCAAATAATGTTCCCCTAAAAAGAATCTATAAAACTTTAGATTTAAATAAAAAAATTAAAATAAAATCGGAACAAGATATTGTAATTCCTGGTTTGGGATTTATTAACGTAAAAAAACCAACCACCATATATTATCATTCGCCAATTAAAATATTTATCAGAAACCCATTAATTTAAAAAAATATATTAAAAAAATTTAAAACATGCTATAATTAAAAAAGAATAGGTGAGTATATGTTAGGAAAAATTATTAGTATAAATGAAAATATAGTTACAGTAACCCTAAACTTTATGACTGCTAAAGCAACTAATATAATAAATTTGCATGTTTTAATGGACGATGGAAGTAGTAAAATAATTGGTGAAATAACTCAAGTTGATCAAGATCGAGCTGTAATAAATTTATTAGGTGAAATTGTTGATGGCAAATTTGTTTATGGTGTTATCAGGAAACCCTCTTTTTCAGCTGATGTAAAATTAATTCCTAAAGAAAAAATCCCGTTAATTATCGGGATGCCGCAATATAGTGAAAAAAAGGATTTATATTTGGGTAAAAGCGCTGTTTACGAAGGGGTTGATTTAGGGGTTAATATTAATAAGTTTTTTAGCAATCATTTCGCTATTTTTGGATCAACCGGTAGCGGTAAGTCATGTAGCGTTGCTCGTATTTTTCAAAATTTATTTTTTCTCAAAAAAGAATTCCAGGCCTATAAATCAAGTATCTTCATTTTTGACGCATATGGGGAGTACAAATCGGCATTTATGCCACTAAGCGATTTAGATAATGACTTGAATTTTAAAACCTATACAACTAATACTAAATTTGAAGACACCGAAATATTAAAAATTCCAATTTGGTTATTAGGGGTTGATGATATTGCGATTTTGCTTGGTGCTGACAAACATAGTCAATTACCAATTATCGAAAAAGCTTTAAAACTAGTAAATGTTTTTAGTCGTGAAGAAGACCAAACTTTAAAACATAAAAACGATATTATTGCAAGAGCATTACTTGACATATTATCGAGTGGCAAACCTTCAGTTCAGATAAGGGATCAAGTAACATCAATTTTATCACATTATCATACAAGTCAATTAAGCTTAGAAACAAAAATTGTCCAGCCCGGGTATACAAGGCCACTTCGCCAATTATTATTAATTGATGCAAGTGGTAAAATGCGTGATGTTGAACTTTTATCAAGTTTTTTAGAAGAATTTATTGAAGAAGATTTAGAATTTGGATTACCGGATGGTTCATTTAAATATAACTTAAAAGATTTAAAAGATGCATTTGATTTTTCATTAATATCAGAAGGTGTTTTAAAAAGTGATAAAGTTTATGATGATTCAAATGTTTTAAGAGTTAGATTACATTCATTAGTTAATAGTGATTATCATATATTCTTTGATTATCCTGAATTTGTAACTAAAGAGCAGTTTATTCGAAATCTATTAACCGCCACCAATGGCAAAAAAGCACAAATCATTAATTTTAATATTAATTATGTTGATGATCGCTTGGCCAAAACAATTACTAAAATATATTCAAAATTATTATTTGATTATGCTAAAGATGGAACGGAGAAGGGCAAAAGACCATTCCACATCATATTAGAAGAAGCCCATCGTTATGTTCAACATGATAATGATATTAACCTATTAGGTTATAATATATTTGAAAGAATTACAAAAGAGGGACGAAAATATGGTGTCATGTTAGGTTTAATATCACAAAGGCCATCCGAACTATCAGAAACAACTTTGTCACAATGTTCAAATTTTTTAATTTTTAAAATGCTTCACCCAACTGATGTAAGATATATTAAAGAAATGGTACCCAATATAACCGATGAAACAGTTAAAATGCTTAAAATTTTGCAACCGGGAACATGTGTTGCTTTTGGAACAGGATTTAATGTTCCAGTAATTATTCGCTTTGAGATGCCAAATCCAGCACCCGACAGTCGAAGTGTTGATATTAGTGCAATTTGGTTTATTAATAAAAATAAAATAAATGAGGATTAACTCATTTTTTTTATACCTTGATAGCTATTTCTTTTTTTTAAAGTTTCATCAATTAAATTTAACAATTCAAATTTTTTAATTAACCATTTTGGTTCGATTAAATCTTCAATAAATGGATCACCAGTTAAACGATGTACTACAATATCAGCTCTTAATCGTTCAATTTGATTACAAACAATATTTATATACTCATTTTTTTCTAAAATTTTAAAATGTTCTTTTTGATAAATTTCAGCTAACCTAGTATTTTTTAAAACATGAAGCATATGAATTTTGATTCCATTAATTGGCAATGAGTTTAAATAATCAATTGTTTTTAACATCATTTCTTCTGTTTCATACGGAAGACCATTAATTATATGAACAACAATATTTATTTGTTTTTTATTTAATTTTAAAACCATCTCTTCAAACTGTTTTAACGAGTGACAACGATTGATTAAAATTGAAGTTGCCGGATGAATTGTTTGTAGACCCAACTCAATTGTTAAAAAAGTTTTTTTGTTTAATTTTTCTAAATAATCTAGAACTTCATCAGTAATAGCATCACATCTGGTTGCAATATTAAGGCCAATGACATTTTTTTGTTTTAAAATTAAGTTATATTTTTCTTTTAATTCATCTAAAGGAGCATAAGTATTACAATTAGCTTGAAAATAACCAATATAAACCCCTTTCGGCCATTTTCTGTTCATTATTTCTTTTACTTCATTAAACTGATCAATTAATTTCTTTTTTTTGTTAACAATATGATTTTGTCTTGAATTTAAACAATAAATACATCCCCCAAAGCCAACTACTCCATCTAAATTAGGACATGAGAAATTACCATCTAAACTTATTTTTAGAACTTTTTGCTTAAACTTTTTCCGATAAAAATCATTTAAGGCATAATATCTTTTAATTTCATTATTAAATTGATTAAGCATAACAATCACCATTAAAATTATATCATAATTTTTTCTTTTATTTTAACCATAAATAAGATATAATTAAATAGAGGTGGAATATGAAATTAGTAATGGTTAGACATGGTGAAAGCGTTTGGAATAAGGAAAACATATTTACGGGATGGATGGATGTTGAATTATCTGAAAAAGGGATTGAGGAATCAAAAAGAACTGGAGAAATTTTAAAAGCGAATAATTTTTCCTTTGATATATGTTATACATCAGTGCTAAAAAGAGCAATTGATACAATGGAGTATATATTTTCAGAGATGAACATCTCGCCAAAAGTATATAAAGATTATCGTTTAAATGAACGTCATTATGGGGCTTTGCAGGGGTTGAATAAAAAAGAAATCGCAAACAAAGTTGGTGAAGATCAAGTAAAAAGATGGCGTAGAAGTTTAAAAGAAAGACCACCGGCATTAAGTGAAAATGATGACAGACACCCAAAATATAATAAAATATTTTCTAATATATCACCTGATTTGTTGCCTGCAACTGAAAGTTTAGAAGACACGATGAAAAGAGTTGTTGAATATTATAAAAGCAAGATACTGCCCCAAATTAAAAAAAATAAAAAAATAATTATCGTTGCTCATGGAAATAGTTTACGAGCACTAGTAGCATACTTAGAAAGATTATCAGAACAAGAAATATTAGAATTAAATATTCCAACAGGTGTTCCTTTGATATATGAATTAGATGATAAATATTCCATTATTAATAAATATTATTTGGATTGACAAAAAACATCAATAGTGATAATATAATGCTCGTTAAAGGAGGCGCAAGGTGCAAAATATAGTAGCAGATAGACTAGTATTAGCAATTACAAAAGTAGTAATTGAAAATGATGTAACAAAAATAGAACAAGCAACTAACATGTTGAGTTATGGTAAGGATGATTTAGTATTAAAAGATCTTCATCCATCAATTGTAACCGGTTTAAATGATTTTGATTGTATTTATGATTATGCTTGTATTAATCGATTAGAACAGGAATCATTAAACCAATTAACCGATTGGGTAGCTAAAAATGGAACTGAAAAACAAAAAGAAAGATTCTCGGTAAATATTCCATACGTTGATTTATCAAGATTAGATGGAGAAGAAATTATGACAGAACAGTTAATTGTTGATAAGGAAAATAGGGGCCAAATAAAAGTATTTTTTTCAGAAACAGAAATAAATGAATTAACAGAGTGGGCGATTGATAACTTTGAAACAGAAACTTTGTATAAATATACTTTGCATAATTGTTGTTTAAATCTTCGTTTAATCGAATTAGCGATGATAAGAAAAAGTATTGCAGAGCAAAACATTGAGTATTTATACAAATTTGCTAAAAATGTAAAGGGCGCGCAAACTGATTTACTTGAATTAGGGATGATTCTAACATATGAATCAATGCCAGAGCAAAAACAATTTGGTTCAGTAAAGTATTTGTTTCACTTTGCTAACGAATTTGAAAGCAAAAAAAAGAATTTAATTGAAGAAAACATAAAGGAATCAAGTAATTTAGAATATGTGGCATATCAAATAATATATGGTGGTTCAGAATCAATCCTAACCGAAAAGTTTGGTGATTATCAAACTTTATGGCATTTTTCACTTTCTTGTAAAGATTTTTTTGAAGATAAAAAATTATATGAAGATTATATTGAAAAAGCAAGAGAAGCAGTCGTGAAAGATGAAAAAGTACTTGTCAAAAAAAAATAAATTAGATATAATTATAGAAGGCCAATGGTCTTTTATATTTATAGACAAGTTAGCACATGCTAACAGAAAGGGATAATATGTTAGAAATAAAAAATTTAACCGCTCAAATAAATCAAAAAACAATCATTAATAATTTAAATTTAAAAATAAACAAGGGTGAAATCCATGTTATTATGGGACCAAATGGCGTTGGTAAGTCAACTTTATCAGCAGTTATAATGGGTCATCCGAAAGTTGAAATAACAAAAGGCGATATTTTATTTGAAAATAAAAGCATCAAACAACTCGAAGTAAACGAACGAGCAAAAAAAGGAATCTTCTTAGCAATGCAAAACCCAAGTGAAGTAGAAGGGGTTTCTAACGTGCAATTATTAAAAACAATTATTAATCAAGACTTAGCAGAACCAATTCCTTTATTTGACCTTTATCAAAAAATTGAAACTGAAAAAAATAAATTTAATATGCCCGATGACTATTTAAGAAGATCAGTTAACATCGGTTTTTCTGGTGGTGAAAAAAAACGAAACGAAATTATTCAAATGAAAATGCTTAATCCTAAATTAATTATTTTAGATGAAATTGACTCAGGACTTGATATTGATTCATTAAAAATTGTTTGCAAGGAAATAAATAATTTTTTTAATAAAGAAAAGGCAATTTTAATTATTACTCATTATCCCAAAATTTTAAAATATCTTAAACCAGATTATGTTCATATTATGAAAGCGGGCAAAATTGAAAAAACTGGTAATATTAACCTGGCCTATTTAATAG
>CAYGGG010000022.1:0-13596 GCA_964349455.1 uncultured Muribaculaceae bacterium
ATTAAAAATGATTTTAAATTATAAGTCCATTAGGACTTTTTTTTAAATAACTTTGGCACTAATAAAACAAAAACTAATACAATTAATCCAAAAACAAAAGAATACCCTGATGATTCTTTTTCAATTTCGACCAAAGATTCCGGTTCATTAATTCGAATTATTAATTCCCCATCTTTTGAATATTGATAATGTTTTCTTGCATAACTAGCAATATATTCTGGATCATGTAATTTTAATATTTCATTTTCCAATCTTTTTTCTTCATATTTTAATTCTGATAATTCCTTTTCTAATTGATTAGTTTCCGTTTTTAATGATAAAAACCGAAAAGTTCCTGTTATTACTACAAACAAAAAATAACCAATCATTATAATTGAAAAAAAACCATAAGTTAATAATCGAAATGCCGCTTTTTTACTTATTTTTTTCTTTCGCACTTTACCACCTAATCAAATTATAGCATAAAAAAAGAAGATTTTACGCTTCTTTTTCTTCTGCATTATAAGCATCCAATACGGCTTTTTCAAAAATTTGTCTTGTTTCTTGATTAGTTGGATGTGCAATATCACGATACTCGCCAGCCGGTGTTTTACGACTTGGCATTGCGATGAAAAGTCCGTTATCACCTTCGATTACTTTTATATCATGAATTGCAAAGCAATCATCAATAAGTACGGTAGCAATTCCCTTCATTCTTGATTCTTCTCTTTCGAATTTCCGAACCCTAACTGATGTAATTTCCAAGCTTATCTCTCCCTTCAGTAATAATTTAATTAAATTATAACCTAAAACTTTAAAATATGCAACTTTTTTTTGGTGATTATATTTTTCGTTTTATAATTCTCTCTTTTGATAACTTACAAGGCCTGGCACAATCATAATCATCAAATGTACAACGAGGTCCATCGGCATCAATTTTTCTTAATAAAAATTGATCATTTTGTCCCAATGCTTCCCGATATTTAGCAAGTGTTTCGCGAATTTGTTGAAAAATTTCAAGTTGAACTTCAACACACATTCTTTCCTTTACTTTCAACAAAAAATTCTCCAAAGTCCCTGATTCAATAATTCTAACCATCTCGCCTTGAGGAAAAACATTTAATTGCTTACTCATGTCATTTAACCATTCATTTTTCAATCCATCATCCCCTGCAATAATTGGTGGAACATAAAAGGATTGATCAAATGATGAATTATTCATTCCATAATCTCTTAACGGATGCATTTGATAACTTAAAGTCCGATGTCTTTGCGCCTGTGCTAACTGTGCTAATGAACCACGATAATTAGTAACATAAGTTGCCCCAAAATGTTCTCTTTTTTGATCATTAGTTAATAATGAAAAATGACGATTCTTCCGATTAGTTTGTAGTCCCGGTTCTAATAAATTTAATTCTGCTAACTTTTCCTTAAACTCAATCATATAAGGAACTATTTGTTTTTCAAAAACTTCATTACTATCTTTATTTTCTTCAACATAATTATCAATAAAAGCCGCAATTCGATTTAGCTGAGCTAATGGTACCGTATATATCATTTCAGTCGGAACAAAAACCGATACTAAATATCTTGCATTTTCATGAGCTAATTTTTCAATTTTTGAATCATTGTAAACATCGCCATATTCTTTCTTAATTTCTTCTTCAAATATCGTCTGCCACTTATTATATAAATCAGCAGTTAGTGGCGTTACAAACGAATCATCTAATCCAATAATTTTAGTATAACGGCCTGATTTTTCACTGGTATTATACTGATGTTCATTATTTAAAAACATCGCTAATATTTTTGGAATTCCTTTAATAGCCATTCCAATATTGACATGATCATAAATACTGTGATGTTCTAATTTTAAAGTTCCTCGCTTTCTTTTTTCAGTTATTTCTAAATCTTCAGCGAGCAATGCTTCAAAACCTTCTTCGCTATAACAAATACCCCCAATTCGGGCACTGTGCAGTAAAGCTTTCTCACGGTCAAAGGTGCCGTTTTCTTTCAAAAAGGGCGTGTGGTCTAATAAACAAACTTCGATATTTTTCAAAATATCCCTCCTAATTCCCTAATATAATACCACATAATATTATATTTACAACCCCTTATTTTTACTTTTTCAATTTCAATATATTATCATTATTTTCATTTAATTCCATTTCATCAATCTTGCGAATTCTTTCCCAAAAATGTTTTGTTTGGCGATAACAATATCTTTCCCAATTCGGCGAATCTTCAAGTAATAATTTTTGTTCCCACATAACCTCAGGAAAGTGATCATCTGGTAGTTGCTTTGTAATAAAAGGAATTGGTTGCTCTTTTTTTAAATTATAAACAATTTGATGACAAGTAAACTGATTTAATCTTAAAAACCGAACCGTCTCCCAAAAATAAGCTTCATCTTCAAAAGTACATTCATTCCACAATTTTACTAGCCATTGATCACGAATGTTTACCTTATCAAGATACTCGATATCTTTTCTTTTTTCTAAATCATTGTCAGTTTTTAATAAAACCAATAATAAGCAATTATCATTTATAGCTGAATCGACTATCATTTCCAGTAACTTTCTTATATCTTTTTTAATACTCTTCACCTCCTTTCTAAAAAAATAAGATTTTTTATCTTATTTTTTTCCCCACTTCATTTTCAAACATCTCCCAAGTAGTCTTGTTTCTTTCTATTTCTACTTCACCATAATAATTAGAAATAAATTGAAGACGATGCTTGTTACCATATCTTAACCACTCCATCAGATCTTCTGCTTCAAAATCAAGCCGACCAGTAAAATTTGGATCAAAAAACTTCTTTTCTGCTTCTTCAGGGACTATCTCTTCATAAAAAAAGGGTACCGCTTCTAGTTTACTTAAATTTTCATACATTTCTCTAATTAAATATGTGCCGCTACGCAATAACTTGATTGTCATCGTAAAATTAAATTTATCTTCCTTAGCACATTGGCACCATAATTTACATAATCCTTCTCCCGTTATCCCAGCTCGGCTTAACCACATAATGCTATCTTCTTGATCAGATATTTGGTTTAAAATAGCACTTGCTTTTTCATTGCCATCCGCCATCTCAACCATTATTTTAGTTAGTTCTTCGTTCATTTTTTCACCTCCTTTCCCCAAAAAAAAGGAATTAACTTTCGTTATTTCCTTTTATTTAACATTATTTTTCCTCATAATCTTCACCCCATTTTTCGGGTCTACGAAATAGAATATCATATTTTTTTAAAAAAAGCAAGTCTTTTAAATCTTTTTTAAAAATAAGCGATAAACAATAACATTTAAAACAATTATATACATTATTCCAATAATGTAATAAATGTTATAGGACAGAAAAGAAAAATCTTCACCACGAATTACAATACTAATAATTTTAGCGGGCCAGTAACCTGGAAAAATTGCAAAAAATAATTCCTTATAATCTGTAAAATAAAGCGCAATAATTGGAATTAATAAAACAGTACTAAACCCTTTCATAACCGCGAATCCTTCAATTTTATTATTAGCAACTACATTAATAAAAAATGCCGACAAAGGAGTTGAAATACTAGCTAAAAAAGCAATCAAAATAATATCTTTAAAAGGTATTATAACAATATCTGAAAAATAGATAACAGCCATCACACTTAAAAAAGAAAGAAACAAAGTCATTAAAATGCGAAACGACAAAAACATATTAATACTTAATGGTGATACTCTAATTGAATTTAAAATATTATCATCACGATCATCTAGAATCGAAAAACCAAGCAAAGCACCATATAATAAAGGACTCATTAAAGTTAGGCCGACCAAAATATAATCAGCAATCATCATTACATCAAAATCATTTGCTTGTGCTAAATGGGGAATAATGAAGCGACCAATCATAATGTAAAAAAGTGGGCTAAAAAGCATAAATAACATCATTGGGTCACGTTTAATTTTTTTAAATTCACTTACCAAAAAACTTAAATACATCTTAAACCCCACTTTCCTTCATTAAAAAATAATCAAATTTTTTGACACCAATATAAAAACTATAACTAGCAAGCAATGTCATATAAACAAAAGAAAACAAAACCACTATTTCAAATTTTTCAATTGACAATAATGTGTAAGCAGCCTTAGTTGGTAATAAATACATTAAATTACTAATAATACTATTATTAATAAAACCAATTTCTTCAAACAACAAAGGAAGTGCTAAAACAAGAAACAATGACATTATTTTTGTTAAAAAACCAGTAAAATCCCTAGCACTCATCGCAAACCAAAAACCAAGAATTGAATGAAAAACCGAAATAACAATCATTGCCAAAATTAAAACAACTAAATTAACATTAATTTCACGAACCAAACTGGCATATAAAAAAATAACCAATACCGTTGATATATTCATTACCAAGTTTGTCATAATTTTTGAAACAAAATACGCCGTTTTACTAATTGGTGCAACCATCATTGTCATTAACGTTTTTTCTTCTTTCTCAAACATAATTCCCGCACCAACAAAAATAATTGACATAATTGTCACATCAACAAAGACAATTAAAGGAATCCAATTAGTATAATCATAAACTTTAAATAATTCTAAAATAGCAATCCAAAAAATAGGCATAAACATGCTTGCCGCAAAAATTTTATACTTTTTTGCTCTAATTAAATCACCCTTAATTAAAAACAAAAAACTATTCATCTGAAACAACTCCAGTTACTTTAATAAAGATTTCATCTAACGATGTTTCTTTACTATGGATTGTAATAATTTTCTCCCTTAACAAATCTAAAAACTGTTTGTTACTTGATAAACCATCCATTGAAAATTGTTTTTTGCTTATTTCATCTGAACCATATTCAATTTCAACAAGTCTTTCACCATATGCTAACTTTAATTTCTTTGGAGTATCAATTAAAACAATCTTACCATCAGCCATAAAAGCAACTCGATCACATAACTCATCAACATCATTCATCAAATGAGTTGTTAATAAAACCGTCCCGCCTTTACTCTTAAAATCCTTAATCATATCTTTAATAATTCTGGCATTTTTTGGATCAAGTCCATTGGTTGGTTCATCTAAAAAAAGCATCTTTGGATTATTTAATAAAGCTCTTACAAAATTAAGCCGTACTTTCATCCCTTTTGAATATTGACTGACTAATTTGTTTTTGTCATTTTCTAAACCAACTTTTTTAAATAACTCTTCAATATCTGCCTTACTTTGATAAAGATTACTAAAAAACGCTATATTTTCATAAGCCGTCAGCTTCGAAAACAAAACCGGCATTTCAAAACCAACTCCTATTTCTTCATAAAATGACGGTCCATATTGTTTTAATTCTTGGTCATGATAAAAAATTTCGCCTTGATAATCTTTCAAAATTTTGATTAATAATTTTTGTGTCGTACTTTTTCCAACACCACTTGGTCCAAGCAAACCAAAAACTTCTCCTTCTTTTACCTCAAAAGAAATTTTTTTAATTGTATCTTTTTTTTCCTTAGGATACCTAAAAACTAAATTATTTACTTTAAACATATTATCACCACTTATATTTTACCACAAAAAACAGAAATATTAACTTATTTCTGCCTTAATTAAATCAAAAAATTTAAAAGTCAAATTAGCATATTCAATTGGATCATCAACAATATCAAGTATAATTTGATTATTAATTATTCGCTCAACACAAATTTTTATATCTTTTAAATCATCAACATTAATCAAATATAAATATTTGCCACTTTCTAGCATAACACTTTCAATTACAAAATAACGATTATTATTACTTAAACTAACAACTATATTTTTTTCCATCTTACCAACGCCTAAGGCCTAAAACATTTTTACTAGGATTTTTTAAATCTTCTGCAAGCGACCGCTCATGTTGAAATAAATCTTTTAAATAATCAGCCGCAATTAGCATTTGCATCCCATTTGATACTAACGAAAATTTGGCAATTTCCACTGGTACTTCATATCCTAATCCATTTAAAACTGAAGAAGTGATTGGTAAAAGTGATGCCATCACAAATCTTTTTAAATGCAATATTTCTTTATCCTTAAAGCGACTAATCTCAGCTAATCTTTCAATATGATTAACAATTATTTTACCCTCGTCCATTTTTTACCTCCTAAACATTTTCTTTAGTTGCTTCATGGGTGAAATTTTATTCCCCATTTCATCAAATTGTTTTAAATAAGCCCTTACAGTTGATTCATCAACAAAATACTCACCTTCAATTGTTGGTTTTATTTTTAATATAATTCCCGCCTTTTTTGTAATTATTGAATTTGGCATAAATGCTTCTGATGCATAATAATTGTCAACCCCTAGATAATTTCCACTTTTTGTTTTATACAAAACCGAACTATATACAATCGTCTCATCTTCATATTCAACATAACCATTTGTTCCAACTAAATGATCTCTTAATCTAGTACATTTCTTTATATCCCCAATATAAAAATTATCTTTTAACAAATTGACGCCTCCTTTTCGTTGTATACTACCACACAAAAAGGATTTATTCAACCCTATTTCTTCAATCTTCCTTCCGAATAAACAACTTTTAACTGATCATCTTCTTTTACAATACAACTAATATCTTTTACATCATTAATCACTTGATTATTATAAAATAGATTTATATTACTAACCATAAATGCATCTCCATTAATTTTTTCGATCTTATCTGGGATTATCAAATCACTTAAACTAACACACCCAGCAAAAGCTAACGATTCAATTATTTTTACCTTATTAAGTAACACTTTTTTTAAATTAACGCACGATTCAAACAATCCCTCACTCACTTTCTCTAATTTCTCTGATAAATTTACTTCTTCTAAACTAACACACCCAGCCAACCCATAAATGCCAAATTCTTCAATATTATCTAAAGCAATTTCTTCTAATCTTGTACAACCACAAAAAGCATATTCACCAATTTTTTTAACACCATTTAAATATATTTTCTTTAAATTTAAACAATACATAAAGGCTTCATTTGGAATTTCTTTTATTCTTCGTGGGATTTCAATTTCTTCTAAATTTGTACAAAAAGCAAAAACAGCTTCACCTAATTTTTCAGTTTGTGAATTAATTACATATTTCCCATTAATAATATCTTGATTATTAACTTTTTTTAACTCCATTAACACACCCGATCATTTTAAACAGTTAATTTAGTAAAACGCCCTCTTTCTAATTTTTTAATTCTTTTTCATAATTAACCAACATAAAATAAATTCTTTCTATGTTTCTCTCATTCTAAAACAGCCTTAATCCTTCTTACCCCCATCGATACACTATCTTGTTTAATAATCTTAAATCTTCCTAATTCACTAGTGTTATTAACATGTGGTCCCCCGCACATTTCAATTGAAAAATCACTAATCTTATGAACTATTACTTTTTCACCGTATTTTTTTTCAAACAAACCAATTGCACCCATTTTTTTGGCTTCATCAAGAGTTGTTTCAATCTTTTCAACCAGAATTTTTTGTTTAATAATATCGTTTACTATTTTTTCAACTTGCGCAACTTCTTCATCAGTTAATTTTCGATCAAATGAAAAATCAAAACGCAACCTTTCAGCAGTAATATTAGCTCCTCTTTGCTCAGCCTCCGCATTTAAGACTTCTTGAAGTGCTTTTTGCAAAAGATGAGTTGCGGTATGCAATCTAGTTGTTTCAATTGTTGCATCTGCTAATCCGCCTTTAAACTTTTTTTCGGCACCCATTCTTGATTTTTCTTGATGTTCACGATATTTTTCATGAAACCCTTCAATATCAACCAAAATATTTTTTTCATTCGCTAACTCTTCGGTAAATTCAATTGGAAATCCATAAGTATCATAAAGACGAAAAGCATCAATCCCGGAAATTAATGAAACATCTTTTTCAATTATTTTAGCAAACTCTTTAAAACCATGTCTAATTGTCTTTTCAAAAGCTTTTGTTTCTTTTGCTAAATTATCTAAAATAAAATCTTTTTTCTTTTCCAAAATTGGATAATCATCACGATAAAGACTAATTACTAATGAAGCAATTTGATCTATAACATTTCCGTCAACTTCAAGTTGCTTTAAATAACGAATCGTTCGCCGAATTATTCTTCGCAAGACATACCCTTGATCAACATTAGATGGGACAACCCCTCTTTCATCACCTAACACAAATACAGCTGTTCTTATATGATCAATAATAACTCTAAATTCTTTTTGATAAGATTCGTATTTCTTTTCCGATAATTTTTCCAATAACAATATCATATCCCAAAACAACTCTGTTTCATAAATACTTTTTTTATTGTTTAAAATAGCTAAAACTCTTTCAAAGCCAAGCCCAGTATCAACATTTTTTTGTGTTAAAGGAACATATTCATTCTCACTTATTTTATTATATTCCATAAAAACATTATTCCATATTTCAACATAACGACCACATTCGCAATTAGGGTGGCAATTATTACTACAAGTGCTCAATCCTAAATCATAAAAAATTTCCGTATCCGGTCCACAAGGTCCGTTCATCCCTGCTGGTCCCCACCAATTTTCTTTTCTTCCAGCAGCAAAAATACGTGACTTTGGAATCCCCACTTCTAACCATGCTTTTTCCGATTCAAGATCATAAGCAACTTCATTATCACCTTCAAAAACAGTTACTGCCAACCGATCTTTATCTAATTTTAAAACTTCTGTTAAAAATTCAAAACTCATTTCAATTGATTCTTTTTTAAAATAATCGCCTAAACTCCAATTACCTAACATTTCAAAAAAGGTCAAATGAAAATCATCGCCCACTTCATCAATATCACCCGTGCGTAGACACCTTTGACAACTAACCAATCTTTTCCCCAAAGGATGCTTTTCACCAAGGAGATATGGCACTAGTGGGTGCATTCCAGCAGTTGTAAACAAAACACTGGCATCATTTTCCGGGATCAACGATACATTTGGTGATTCTTTATGACCCCTTTCTTTAAAAAAGTCAACATATAGTTTTTTTAATTCACTTGCTTTCATCTTTCACCTCATAATAATTACCTTTATATTATATCATAAATTAAAAAGCAGAGAATAATTTTTCTGCTTTTTAATCAATTTTTTGATAATCAGTTCCTTCAACAATTAAAGTTTGGCCATCAACTAAAGCTAAAGCAATTTTTTTTCTAGCCCCACAATAAATGTTTTGAACCGTCGTTCTGGCCACTTCCATTGATGTAGCACATTCTTCTTGGGTCATGTTTTCCTTATCAATTAAGCGAATTGTTTCATACTCTTCTAAACTTAAATTAATAAAGCCAACATTACTAACCCCTTTTGGTCCAAATTCATTATAATGAGGTTTCCAACCAATCCGTCTTTGTTTTCTTGGTCTTGGCATTAGCGAACGCCCCTTCTAAAAATTTTCCGGCCCGTTCCTTTTGCATTAAATTTTCCAAACGGTTTTTGCTTTAAAACTTCTTCTTTTTTTAATTGAGGATTATTACAAAGTCCTACACCTCTTCCTGTTTTAGGCCCCTCACCTCTGGGTCCGGTTTTATCCAGTCTTGGCATAATATCCCCTCCTTTCAAAATAAGCATAACATAGTTTATAACATATGTCAATAACTATTAATCAGTTTTATATAAAGTTATTATCTGATAAACATCAACCGTCTCTAATTCATTACCATTTTTTGCTATAAAATCTTCTTGACCAGTTACACCAATAAAATTAATCGAATCCAAATAACTCAAATAAAACATGTCTGTTACATTAGACCCATAATTTAAGACCGCAAGCCCACTATGTGAAAAATAATCTTCGTCTAACTCAAGGCCTAAACGATACATTGACAGTTCGTATCGATAATCATACTCGTCAAAACTAACTACTTGATATGTCCGTTGCTCCATATTATTTCTTTCAACAATTTCAATTTCAACTTTAATATCTTCAATTGTATCCAGTTGATTACCCATCAACATAACAACAAAGCCCATTTCAATATCTTGATTATCATCAAAATCATAATATGACCCATTACCATAATATGTTTCAATTAAACTATCATTTACATCGTATGTTTCAATTTTAAGTTTAATTGTTTCATTTTCTGCTAATGGTTTTACTAAATCAATTTCTGACAAAACCAACAACATACTCATATAAGAGTCTTTTTTAAACACATAATTAATTTTATTCTCAACAACAACCTCTTCTTTTTCATTAGTGTCTTTTTTTATTTCTTTTTCATCTTCTGTTTTATTTCCAAGGAAAACCCAACCCAATAACAATAATAATAGTAATAAAACAACTATAATAATATTTCTTGTGTTCACCTTATTCCTCCTTACTCACTAACCTTAAACAATTTCTCATCATAAGCTTCTAGCCAATCAACCTCAAAGAAATCATAAAGATCATTATAAGTCCCACCAACTGCTGCTACACTTGCATCTTTGATAACCCATTCATCATTTAATTTTACTTCAGCACGATAATGTGAAGACGTTTCTTTAGCAGCTTTTCTAACTGTTTCATAAGAATAATAAAGATCTAACTCTTCAATTCTTTCCAATAAACGGTCATACTCATGCGGAGCCATTCCGGTGGTTGTTCTTTTATCAATTCTTGAATCCAAATCACTTGGTTTTTCCTTCATTGCTGTTACCCGACACTCAAGACCATAATAATTTGCAATTGAACAATAAATTGTTGCATAATTATAACAAAGACCTTCAATTTTTCCATCTTTTTTCATATCAACAATCATATCACTAGTTGGATAAATTCCTGGCATAAAATAATTCCAACGCATTGCATCAGACACATCACCAAAAGCAACGTACTTCATATTTTCCACTTGCCAATCATAAATTTCATCGGCAATTTCAGCATCACTTCCTGAAAAATCAATTCCTAAACTGATAATCTCTTCTTCGGTAAATTCTGAAACCGGATTTGATGTAACAAATCCTTTTACTTCTTCCTCTTCTTCAACTTCTTCCTTTTCATCAACCACGGGTTCCTCTTTCTTTTCCTCTTCCTGATTTAAGAAAAAGTAAACCCCGCCACCAATCAACAATAAAACAAACAAACCAATTAAAATATTTCTCATTTTTCCCTCCTAATTATATAATACTCTTTTTTTTAAAATTTACAATATTTTTTTAAAATTTAATAAACTTTTTCAAAAAAAATCGAACCGGTTTATAATAAAAACTTTCTAACTTATTTACAACTAAATCAAGTGATTTTCTAATTTCAATCTTTTGCGGACATCTTTCTTCACAGCGACCACACTTAGTACACAAAGAAGCATTAGTTGCCTTTTTTCTTAAACTAGTTTGCATTAAATATCTCTTAAAAGCAGCCATTTTTCCATCTAAAAAAATATCATTATAACAGGCAAAACAAGTTGGAATATCAACCCCAAATGGACATGGCATACAATAATTACACCCAGTACAAGGGATTTTAATTTTTTCATGCATTATTTTTTTAACTCTTTCAAACATTTTTAATTCCTCATCAGAAAATTCTTGATTAACATCACCAGCAATTTCAACATTTTCCTCAATCATTGCAAGCGAATTCATTCCTGATAACAAAAGTAACACTGGTGGATGATTCCAAACCCAACGCAGACCCCACTCAGCAGCCGTTCTATTTGGATTAACTTTACTAAACTCTTTATCGACTTCCTTTGGTAAATTATTAACTAAACTACCACCACGAAGCGGTTCCATTACCATAACTGGAATTTTCTTTTTAAAAGCATACTCAAGTCCACTTCGCCCTGCTTGATTATTTTCATCAAAATAATTATACTGAATCATACAAAAGTCCCAATCATAAGCATCAATCAATTTAACAAATTCTTCTTTACCACCATGATAAGAAAAACCAAAATTAACAATTTGACCAGCATTTTTTTTCGCACAAAGCCATTTTAATAATCCCAAATCAACTAATCTTTGCCAAATACAAACATCCGTTAAAACATGCATCAAATAATAATCAATATAATTTGTTTGCAATCTTCTTAATTGTTCATTAAAAATACGATCAAAATCACTATAATTTTTAATTAAGAAGTGGGGCATTTTGGTAGCAATCTTAACCTTGTCTCGATAACCTTTTGCTAAAATTCTTCCCAAAACCTTTTCACTATTTGGATAAGTATAGGCTGTATCAAAATAATTGATTCCATTTTCAATTGCATAAATAATTTGTTTTTCAGTTTCCCTTTCATCTTTTAAAAACCGCATACAACCAAACCCAAGAATCGATAACTGCTCATTGTTTTTAATGTTTTCCCGATATTTCATTTTATCACCACTTCCATTATACAAAAAAACTTTGCATTTAACAAAGTTTTCGTTGATGATCGTTTTTTACCAAATTAAAAATAACGGGACCAATTCTATTTAATTCGGTTTCGTTGTTTATTAATCCTAAAACAAAATCATGACTATAATTATCAAACAAATAATTTCCCATATAATAAGCCGTAACATAATTATTTTCCACCTTAAAAAAATTATTCTTTAATTGATCGAATGTACCATAAACATTACCGCTAAACGACTGCCCCGATAAATTAGTTGCTAAAGCTTCATAAAACCAAGCATCATTAATATTATCTTTAATTACTTGGCGATGACAAATATGAACAAACTCATGCAAAAGAACTTTTTGATATTCCGCCTCATCTATTTCTTTATGCTCATCCAACTTCTTACATAAATCCAATCGCAAAATATTGATATTCCCATCAAAGGTATCAGCAATCATCCATTCTTGATAATTTTCTTCACCCAAAAACATAACAATATGATCTCTATATTCTTTAATCGAATTAAACTCTTTTATTTTGAAAGATTCATTTAATTTTGGAATTTTAAACCAACTTAAAACATTCTTAAAATCACTCTCTAGTTTTACCATTATCTCGCTAGCACCTTCCCTTTTACTTGACTGTCCATTTCAAGTAACAACTCACTTTCCCATTCGTAATCTCTTTCATCTTCTAATCCTTTTACAAACAAGGGCCTTTCACTGTCAAAAATAATATCTGAATAGCCCCCAAATCCATCAATGAATTGTTCTTTTTTTTCATAATAAGAATCTCGCCGCATATTATCATCAATAAATGGATAATTAGATTCGTTATAATCCCCTAGATAAGCAATTTCAAGCTTTTTTCCAGTTACAAATGGTGTTCTTTTTTTTTGATCATATTCGCTTAATTTTGAAATTGGAACTGCAAATTCAACTGTAATAAAATTAATTTCATTACTAAGCATCTTACTATATAATCCTAATCCAACATTTGGAATTAATAATTCTTCAGGAATATCATATTCAATAATATAAAAAGAATAACGATTCCGTTCACTATACTTATATCTAAAAGCATCTTCAACATAAAGAAAAAAAAACTTACAACCATACCCTTTTTCAAAAAAAGTATTAACTCCTTGCAAATAATAATCATCATCTAAAAAAAATCCCGATGAATTACGATAATGCATTTGTCTTTTCATATATTTACTTACTTCTGATTCAGAATTGTAAACCGAGCGATAAACTTTCATAAAAGCCCCCTAAAAATTAAAAG